>JBBSOJ010000171.1:0-7258 GCA_038259855.1 Flavobacteriales bacterium | reverse complement strand
TGGCATTTCGGCTGCAGATCCGGCATCTGTTTGAGGATTCCCCGCACCGGCACCTACTTGAGATACTGCACTTTCTACTAGAAAATTATACTCACCTTTCTTATATTGAGAATCATCCAGCGTTTTATAAACAATTTTTTCGATTTCCTTGGTGATGGCGTTGGTTTTCTCAATGGCTGTACCCTCGGGATATTCGATATAGACGATAATCTGATTTGGCGTGTTTTCAGGGAAAAATTCCACAGAGGTTCTCTGTGTCGCCAAAGAAGCTCCAAAGGCTATAAAGGCAACAACTAGCAATACCACGGTACCAATAGTTAACAATACTGGTTTTCTTCCTGATAGGGCGCTTCTCAATTGACGTTCGTACCAATTTTCGAGATTTACTAATGTGATAGTTTGGAAATTATTGGCCCATTTTCTTAAAAATAAGCGATACGCCCATAGCATAATAGCTGTAAAGATCATTAAAGTTCCTAGGGCTCTGTATTCTCCCGCGAATATAAAAACCAATAAACCAATGCCAGCAATAATACTCGTGGTAGTAATAATCCTTTTTAATGGCATGTCTTTATCCTCAACTGTCATAAATTGGGATACCAACACAGAGTTAAAGAAAATAGCAACAAACAACGAAGATCCTAAAACGATTGACAACGTAATCGGAAGAATTTTCATAAATTCTCCCATGATGCCGGGCCATAAGCCCAAAGGAATAAAGGCGGCAACCGTAGTTGCTGTGGAAATAATAATAGGAAATGCAATCTCTCCAATCCCTTTTTTGGCAGCTTCCAAGCGACTCATCCCTTCTTCATCCATTAGACGGTAGACGTTTTCTACCACCACAATGCCATTATCTACAAGCATTCCAAGCCCCATAATAAGACCGAAAAGCACCATTGTATTTAGACTGTAGCCAAACATATTCAATATCATTAATGACATCAACATGGACATTGGAATGGCAAAACCAACGAAAATCGCATTCTTGAATCCTAAAAAGAACATCAAAACCGTCACGACGAGAATAACTCCAAAAATGATGTTGTTCACCAAATCATCTACTTGGCCAATAGTCACAGACGATTGGTCATTGGTAATAGTGACCGTTAAATCTTTTGGAAAGTCATTTTTAACGGCATCTGCAACAATCACTCGAATTTGCTCAACTGCGGCGACCATGTTTTTACCGGCACGTTTTTTAACGTCGAGCATCACCACGGCATCGCCATATTCTCTTGCGAAGGTTGTTTTATCCTCCTCGTTAAAAGAAACCGTCGCCACGTCTTTTAAATAAATGGCATTTCCATTTTCAGACTTAACAACAAAGTTTTCAAGTTCTTTTGGGTCTTCAATCTCTCCGAGAATTCGAATGGTACGACGTTGGCCGCTGGCAATTAAATTCCCGGCAGACATCGTCATGTTTCCATTATTGATCGCTCCAATGATATCGTTAAAAGTGACTTCCGAAGCCATCATTTTATAGATATCCACAGCAACTTCAACTTCTTTTTCCTGCGCTCCGCGGATATCAGCCTTTTTTATTTCTGATAAATCTTCAATATCATCTTGAAGGATTTCAGCAAATTCCTTCAATTTGGCAACCGGATAATCACCAGAAATATTAATGTTCAAAATAGGGATTTCTTCCGACAGACTTAACTCAAAAACATCTGGTTCAACTTTGGCACCATTAAACGTTGGCCAATCTTCACCGGCGGTTTCACTGTCAATTTCGTCCTTTACCTTTTGCTTGGCTTGCTCAACGGTGACACCTTCATCAAACTCAACAACGACCATCGAATAGTCTTCTTGAGATGTTGACGTGATGTCCACCACATTGCTAACCGTTTTTAACTTATCCTCAACCGGGTCAGTGATCAATTTTTCAATGTCTTCAGCTGTATTGCCAGGGAAGATGGAGCTAATGTAAATTTTCGTTTCGTTAACTTCAGGGAAATTCTCGCGAGGCATATTGAAGAATGCGGCCAATCCCAAATAGAAAATGACGGCAATCAGAACGTACATCGTGGTTTTGTTATTGATGGCCCATGACGACCAGCCAAACTCCTTGTCGACCTGTTTTTTCTTTTGCTTACTTGTCATTTTGGTTGGTTTCAAAAGTTAGTACTTTTACAGTCTGACCGTCTCTCACACTTCGCGCGCCTTCTTGTACAATTTCTGCTCCATCTTCAATGCCTTCCAAAACTTCAATGACATCACCTTGTGTTTTTCCAGTTTTAATGATGACTTTATTGGCAACCCCTTCGCCATCTGCATTTTTGTCTTTTACGATATATACATATTGTTCGCCTTCCGCATTTTCTGAAATGATGCTTTGTGGAATCAATACCGCTTTTTCGCTAGTATAGTCGTTGATTTTCAAACGCGCGGTCAAATTTGGTTTGATGGATTTTTCTTTATTGGGAACGGCAATTTCTGCTTTAAACGTTCTGTTGGAAGCATTGATAAAATCACTCGCCTGACGAACTTTTGTTTCAATGGTTTTTCCGAGAATTGGGAATTCGACGGTCACACTTTTTCCTGCAGTTACATCGGCGACATACCGTTCTGGTACTTCTGTTTCGATGTACATTTCATCAAGATTCACAATACGCATTAATTGCGATTGACCTGCGGCAACGACGCTTCCTTGTTCGGTAATAACGTCATCAATTGTTCCTGAAAATGGAGCACGAACAGTTGTTTTGGCAATTTGCTGATTCAATTGATTGACGGCTGCAGCTTGCGATTCGTAAGTCGATTTTGCTTGAAGATATTGAATTTCACTTCCAATTTTTTGATCCCAAAGACGCTTTTGACGTTCGAAGGTGGTTTTTGCTAAATCGGCTTGAATCTGAAGTTGTGCCAATTGCTGGCCCAAACCACCATCATCAATTTTCGCCAGAATTTGTCCTTTGGAAACTCTTTGTCCTTCTTTGACATAGACATTTGTCAAAATGCCGTTATATTCAGGCGTTATGACCAATAGATTTTTGGTGGTCACATTCCCCTGAAGTTCCAACATATGCTTGAATTGCTCATGAGTAGCTTTGAATGTTGTGATTAAAGGAATGTTTTTGGTTGTATCCAAGGCTGTGATTTTCACATCTAGTTGCTTAATCTTTTCTTGCAGCTGGTCTTGCTCATCTACTAATTCAGCACGTTTTTTACGGATGCTCTCCAGATTATTGCTTTCTATAACGTTCTCTACGGTATTCTTATCTCCACCACCGCATGATGACAGTACGATTGCAATTGTAAGTAATGATAAAATATATTTCATAATAGTGATCATGTTGATATGTTAGTTGAGTTGTACTGTGTTGAGAGCTGTTTCCAAAGCTGCCTTGGTATTGATAACATCGAGCATCGCTTGTAGGAATTCTTGCTGTGCTGTATATAATTGTGTCTGTGCCTGGCGCAATTCAAAACTTGATGAAATACCCTCAAAAAACTTTGTTTGATTTTTATTCTCGATGCGTTCCGCCAAATTTAGATTCTCTTTCTTATTATCATAATCTTCAATGGCGAACTGGTAATCGTTTTTTGCAGAGGTAATTTGCAATTGAATTTTTTGCTCTGTTTCAATTAAATCGGTCTCTGATTTTTCAAGGTTGATTTTAGCACGTTGTGTAGCGGCGTTTCGCATTCCAGAACTGAAAATAGGAACATTCAGAGAAACTCCAAATAGCGATGACCCAAACCATCTTTGTTCTCTATCTAAAAATGTAAATTCATTGGTAAATGCGGTGTAACCTCCATTTAAAAATGCGTCCAGTGTCGGAAGTGCTTTGCTTTTTTCAAGTTTCACCATCAATGATTTCGCTTCGGTATCATTTTGAGCTATTTGATAATCTATCGTGTTTTGGACATTGGCATCAGCTTCCAAGAGACTTAAGGAAATGTTTTCTTGCGTTAAAGTTTCTAGGTTGTCTGTCAAAATAGTCTCATGATAAACGTCAATTCCCATCGTAATATTCAACATTTGATACGCCAATGTTTTCATACGTTGCACATTCTTTAAGTTACTTTCTACACTCGTTGTGGTGATTTGAAGTTGCTCGACGCTTTCTTCCTCGCCTAAACCGTTTTCAAAAATCTTCTGTGTTTCAAAAAGATTTTTTTCGAGAACATCGAGATTTCTTTGAAGAATTTGAATGCTTTCTTCCGCCAATAAAACGTTTCCGTAGGCATTGATGACCGATTTGCGGACTTCGAGATCTGTTTTGGTTTTAGCGTTTTTGGATATGTCCAAAAACACTTTAGCAGATTGTAAGGCGACGAGATAAGAGCCATCAAATATTTTTTGATTGAGGGTTGCAAATGCACTCACACTTTGTTTGGTGCCAAAGATGACTTCTGTAAACTCACCCGGATTGCCGCCAAAAAACTCGGCAGGGATTACCTGCACTTGCTGTTTCAAGAAATTTTGGTAATCGCCGCTAGCGCTGATTTGTGGTAAGCCAGATGCTGTTGTTTCCCATTTTTGTTGTTGAGCGGCGTCGATATCACGACTGGCGTTGATGGCCGTTCTATTATTTTCGAGCGCAAAATTAATGGCGTCCTCTAAACTAAAATTGGTGGGAATGTCTTGCGAAAACCCAAAAATTGGTAAAAGGATGATGATTAAAAATTTTAAATTTCTGGTCATTGGTTAAGATTGATTGTTGATGATTGTTGATAGCTTTTCAAGACCTTTTGGTGTGCAAATACCTCTTAAGTGGTATTCGAGATAATAGTTCATTAAACTTTGCATCGAAAAATTGTGTAACGGAAACAATTCTTTGTCTTTGAGTGCCATCATACATGTGAAATATATTTTGGAGATAAATTCAGTTTCGATGCTGTCTCTATAATGCCCAATTTGAATGCCTCGTGTCAAATTATCCACAACACACTCTTTCATGATTTCGTATTGTTTTGACTTTAAGGAATTGAAAATTTTCGGATAATATTTTTGCAATTGATGATATGGCGATGACTTTTCATCTTTTAAATGCTCCATGACCAATCGTTTGATGTCGAAAATCTCTTCGATTGGGTCTTTTTGTAATTGACAAATGCCTTCGATACCACATGAAATAATCTCAAACATTTCCAAGGTCGTAGCTTCCACCAACTTGGTTTTGTTCTCGAAATGCACATAAATTGTCTTCTTGGAAATACCCATTTCATTGGCAATATCATCCATCGTGACACTCTTAAAACCAAGTGTCAGAAACAATTCGGCAGATTTAGTAATAATTTTTTCTCTCATAATAGGGTGCAAATGTACATTAGGAAACTTTAAAAACAAAAATAGTTTCCATAGTTTTAATGATTTATTAACATTCAGCTCTGATGCCAGAATCATTTCGAGTTATTGTAATCAATTTCAAAAAAATGATTTGAATTTACAATTGGTTGAAGTCATTCAATTGCATTATTTTTGCTTCCATGCAGCAAATTCAATATTACCAGGTCGCATTCCTGAAATATCTTAATGATTTTAAGATATCAAAACAGCCTCAATCCCTGTATGAACCGGTCAATTATATTATTAATTTGGGTGGAAAGCGGTTACGGCCAATTTTAACCTTGATGACAGCCGAAATTTTTGGTTGTGATTATAAAAAAGCGTTAAATGCTGCTTTGAGCGTTGAGGTGTTTCATAACTTTTCGTTGATTCACGACGACATTATGGATGATGCGCCATTACGACGCGGAAAGGCGACCGTGCATGAAAAATGGGATATTAACACGGGAATTCTATCGGGCGATGCCATGCTGATCATGGCTTATCAGCTTTTTGAGAATTACAGCGCTGACACGTTCCAGGCTTTGGCAAAACTATTCAGTAAAACGGCATTGGAAGTCTGTGAAGGCCAACAGTACGATATGGATTTTGAAACCCGCGATGATGTCACGATTTCACAATACCTTCAAATGATTGAGTATAAAACAGCCGTGTTGGTTGGTGCTGCAATGAAAATGGGCGCTATTGTGGCCAACGCAATGCCAGATGACCAACAGAAGATCTATGACTTTGGTAAAAATCTAGGAATCGCTTTTCAGTTGCAAGACGATTATCTTGATGCTTTTGGTGATCCTAAAACATTTGGTAAACAAGTTGGCGGCGATATCATTGAAAATAAAAAGACCTACCTTTATTTGAAAGCTGTTGAATTTAGCAATGATGAAGATCGGTTACAGTTAGAACATTTATTTGGTGTCAATCCTTCTGATGCAACTCAAAAAATAGACACGACCAAACAGTTATTCCTTTCTAGTGGAGCCGCTGAAGCTACCAAGCAAGAAATTAAGAACTATACTAACAAAGCGTTTTCAATCTTGGAAGATCTTTCAATTTCCGAAGATAAAAAACAACTTTTACGAGATTTTGGACAGTATTTAATGAATCGTAATGTGTAAAAAGCGGCGCCGTTCTGCATAAAAAATTGTCGGATTCGCAGGTTATATTTCCCAAAATGAAAGACCTTAATACCTTTGATGGCTTAATTGCAGAAGTTCAACAGCGTCATTTATATGTAAAGCTCGTCCGGCAATTGAACAAGGATTTGTTGTTTGCCAATATCACTTTAGAGTTTAAGGAAGACGTTCTGCCTAGCAATTTAAAACGGATTCTTCATGAGACTATTTATAAATTAATTCAGGAAAAATTTACAACATATCTCAACCTGCTATATGTTATTGACGTTTCTGAAGAAATCATTAAGAAGTTGGATAGTAGCGATGTCGTTAAGCTTTCAGAATATGTTACATTTCTGATGTTAAAACGCGAATGGCAGAAAGTGTATTATCGAAGTCATATGAAATTTTAAGCTCAACATAAGTAAAATTTAGACTTTATCTAAAAAAAGACCCTTACAAATGGTGCCCAGGCCTGTGCGTAAATGCTTCTGTTTTCATCATATAGTAGATCATACCGAATGCCAATGATCACATTTTGGGCTTGATACCCGGCCCCAACAAAGAGTGCTGGATACCAATAACTATCATCTTCGAGGTTCAGACGGTTCTCATATCTCCGGTTAACATTCAACTGTTCAAATTCAACGGAAAGTTGAATATCTTCTATCGGATTGACAAGTCCTAGAATGCTTCCACCAAAAATGGTCGATTTATAAAAATCTTTCTGTGTGTTATAAGTTCCATTGAGTCCGACGCCTAAAGCAAATCGTTGATCAAATTGGTAAATGGCACTTGGTGCCAAGGTGCCACTAAAAAAACCGTCGCCAAAACTCAATCCTATACC
>JBBSOJ010000170.1:0-7295 GCA_038259855.1 Flavobacteriales bacterium | reverse complement strand
AAGCTGCGGAGCATGTATGAGAAATATTCTAACTTTCCTCATTGAAAAACACCTTATAATAGTGCATTTTCTTCTCTTCATCATAACCGCGTTCTAGATATTCTGCAGAGGCATCGGGAGCGTCGACATCTAATTTGATCTGGATGTTGGTATCCAGTTTGATTTCGGTCTTGATTTTCTGTTTCTGCTTTTTCAGAACAACTTCAGAGACATCAAATTGATTCCGGATCAACACTGATCTATCGGTTTCGAAGCCTTTTTTGTAATCATCAAACAAGCTTTTGTAGTTGTCATCTTCAAAAATCACATCCTTAAAATTCTCAACGTTGATCGTTTCATTCTCTTTAAAAAAGTCCACGGTTTTGGCTAAAAACGTACTTTTCTCTTGCAGCCCATACGTTGGTTTTAGAATATCATCGGAAAACTCCCTGCACATTTCAATATAATTTTTAGTGTGTTGGTTGGAGTCATCAGGATATTTAACGTTCAAGAAATGCTTGATCCAGTATTGGGTATCATAAGAATTGTTATCGACGCTCAAAATGATGTTCCCTTCGGTATCGGCTGTATTCAAGATCAACACGCCTTTATCCACTTTTTTGGTCGGAATGCCTTTGGAGGTGATAATGTCATAACTGTTACCTTCTAGATAAGTTTGAAAGAATTCACTTTTATTTTCAATCTTAAAAATACCCACAGCACTGACGAACATCTCTTCGTATTGAATATCATTAAATAGGCATACCAAAACGTCACCAGTCTTTATTTGGGCAGAACTGCTCTGCTCAAACAGGTGCGTGACAATATGCTTTGATGTTTCTACAAAATTAGAATCATCAGCAAATAACTGCGTGGCGTAGGTATTGATCTCGTTGAGGTTGATGTTGGAATGGTGGTTAAAGCGGTAACTTTCTACAACGCTCCCAAAAGGTCGCAGTAAATATGACAGCATTAAATCATAACTGACTTCATCAAAGTCAATCGGTTGCTCCGAAAAAGCGTTTTTGGTGCCATTGAATTTATTGCCAACTTTATGAAGAATACAAGTGTTGAGCGATGCTTTGGTGCGTTTTATCATGATTGGGGGTTATAGTATAAAAATTAAAAATATGGATGTTTCCGAGGAAATTTAAATCACCTGTCATGGGAGACTCATGTTTAATGAAGCCGTCTTCGTTTAATTCATCTGATAAATCAAAATGGAATTGCTGTCACCTTTCGTTACAAACTCCAATCCGCGACTGCCATCGATATTATCAAGTTCTATGGATGAATTGCCAAACACCGGAAAATTATTGATGCTCTTGCCAAGACTGTCAAACAGATATACCTTATTCGTTTGAAGATCCGTGAGTGATACGTAAATCTTATCATTCAAATAGAAGATTTTTGGCGTTGTATAAACGCCATAATCCATTTCTATTTTGTTTGATTTTATCGTTAGTATATTATCGGATAAGGTCACCAATGTTTTATTGGTGGAAGTCATCGCATGTTTTTCACCAAGTTTGAGATTCATGCTACTCATTTTACCATTGGTATCAATTTGAATCAAATCGCCCGTTTTAGTGGTTGCGGTAAATTGGTTGTTATATAAATAGATAGGGTTGTCAGAAAAGGAAATATTGTTTTTCACGGTGATGCGCGTTTTTCCGACACGATCAATTATCTCCAATTCGTTGCCTTGGACAAATACGATATAATCTTTCTTGCCTATTCTAAAATGTTCGGGCTGGGTGTTAATGGTATTGTCTGCTTTTTTATACGTAAAGCCCGTAACGATCTTACCTAGTTTGTCATACATTAAAACAGACTTACCTTGAATCACCATTAAGCGGTAATCCCGTTTATTATCATAATCGAATACAGAAAGTGGTTGGGTAATCTGGTCATTGAACTTCAACGGAAATGGCGATACATCCTTACCGTCACGATCTAAAACATAAACGCGATTAGAGGTGGCAAAGGCTAATTGCAATCGCCCATTTTTAAACATATCTATTTGTTTTACCTTGCCTAAAAGTTTGCCTTCAAGCTGTTTTTTCCAAAGAACCTTTCCGTCATTTGAAATAAGATAGAGGTTATTCTTAATGTCCTGTACCACCAACTCCAATTGATTATTGGTGTGATTATCCACAAATTGGGGATCTGTCATCAAATCGTCTTCAAGGACGATGCTGATATCTTCGGAAACCGAATTGCTGGTTGACCTTCCTTTATAGTGTTTAATAATGGCATTGACATGGGCAAAATCGCTGTCTTGAATAAATTGAATTGCAGATGACATGGAGTTAGCATCGGTCAAAACAAGGTCTTCAGCAAAATTGGTGTTTAACAATTCGTTCAAACGTGCGGAATTTCCATAGGTCAATAAGGACGACTCGTCGCTCAATTGTTCCATCATACTTTTAAAAGCGGCCGTTTCTGAAAGCGTAGAGGCATTCTGAAAATCTGATATAATCGCCTTCATTAAAACATCACTGTCGGTAAATACAAAATAATTATCGAGATTGGCATACCGTGTAGCTTTGGTGTACGTGATAAAAGGAGCGAAAGAAGTCGCAAAAAGTTCGGGGTTATCATACGGATAAATGTCCACTTCCCGGTAAGTTTCAATGCTATTTTGGGTAAGAAGTAAATCGCCAAGCGCAACTGCATCTAGCGAATTCAAAATAATAGCTTCATTACCATCTTTGTAAATCACGCCCAATTCAGTAGCGGTATCAAAAATGGGCGATGGTGCTATCGCTTCCTTTCTAAATTCGGAAAGGTTGCTATTGAATGTTTTATAGTTATTATATGTGAAGCTTAAAAATCCATCAACATCCGTTGGACACAGTTTTGAAATCGTATGTTCTTGAGGAACCGTATTTTTAAAGACAGTTACCAAGCTTTTAGAGGAATCGGTCGCTTTTGTAATGCCGTTAAAAACCAGTTGATCTTGTGATAAATCCGCATCAAATATATAATAGTTGGAAAATTGAGATTTATTAAGACTATCCGTTAAGAAGAACGAGGGTACTAAAGTGTTATGTTTTGTGTTGATCAGAATGGAAACATTCGTTTCGGTGTTGGCAGTGTCATAAAGTGATTTTAAAGTTTCATCAACAACGGCATCTTCATCAAAAGCAGATTCGGTTAAGGCCTTATCATTGGAAGCAAAGAAGATGCTATCCTTTACTGCGGAATACACAATGGAATTTTCAATGGTTATTTTAGAAACGGTCAAGTCATTGCTGACATAGGTTTCAATGGAATGATTGGCAACAGAGTCCAACTTGAGCAAATCTTTATGGTAAGTTGTGATGAGGGACACCTGCAAACTATCGGTGGCACTTTTGCCAAAAGTCATCAAGAGTGTTTCGTTTGGTTTAAGAAATTCTAGATAGTTGATTTGGGGTATCACGCGCTCAACACTCTTATAACCCAGGATATCTTTAAGTAAGCCGTTGTTTTTAAAAACGCTTTTAAGACCTTCTATGGAGGTGGTTCTTATAAGAATAGAGGCGTTTTCTGGGGCAAAGGAAATGAGATGTTGATTTCTACTGGAATCGGTTTCGCAACCTATTAAAATAAATAGCACTAGAGGGATAAGTAGCCAACGTTTTCTCATGTTAAAATCTTTGTGCAAATATAAAAAGTTAGACGTCTAATTTGAGTTGTTCCGGTAATAATCTAAATGATTTTCGATGATATTTTGTGATGCCGTAGACTCTTATGGCATCTCGATGTTCTTTAGTGGGGTAGCCTTTATTCTGTTTCCAATTATACATGGGAAATTCTTCGTGAATTCGTGACATATAATCATCACGATACGTTTTGGCGATAATCGAAGCGGCCGCTATATTTAGAAACTTACCATCTCCTTTTATAATGGTTTGGTGAGGAATGTCTTTATAAGGTTTAAACCGATTGCCATCTACAGCTATAAATTCTGCCGGGATGTGCAGCGCATCAATCGCTTGGTGCATGGCTAAAATGGAAGCATTCAATATATTCATGATATCAATGTCGTATTCATAAACATGAGAAAAGGAATAGCTAATGGCTTCTTCCATAATGATCGATCTTAAAACGGTCCGGTTTACTTTTGAAAGTTTTTTAGAATCATTCATAAGTAGGTTCTTGAAATTTGTAGGTAATATGACGGCGGCGGCAGTTACCGGGCCAGCCAAACAACCGCGACCCGCCTCATCGGTGCCGCACTCATATTCAAAGTCAGTTAATTTTAGGTCTAAAGCCAATACTTGTTTTTTGTAAAGTTAAAAATATCATGACAGACATTGCGACAATTATGGCCGATTGTTCCATACTTAAATCAAAACATTACCGTTTTAAATTTTTACTTTTGTCCAATATTTAATGTCTATGAGCAGATTCGTTTGCGTTTTTTTTCTATTTATATGTTTTCAGAACATGAACGCCCAAAAATTGAAACCTTTATCAGAACGTGGTTTTGATGACGGCTCACCCAATGATACCATTCAGAGATCGACTAAAAGCACTTCCAATGAAGGCATTAAGAATGAGGATGCTACCATATATATGTACAAATTCGTTTCTTCCAAAAGAGATACGACTTATGTTGACACCACACTTTCCATCCAAAAAGAGTATAAGTACAATTATTTACGCAAAGACAATTTTGAATTAATTGCATTCTCAAACATTGGGCAGTCCTATAATACCTTGAGTTATAATTTTGAGAATACAGACGTGATGCCCCTCTTCGCAGCCAGGGCAAAACACTTTAACTATATGGAGGTTGAAGATGTCAACTACTTTCAAGTCCCCACGCCATTTTCCGAGTTAATGTACAAAACGGCCTTTGAACAAGGACAGCTGTTAGATGCGTTTTTTACAACCAATATTTCAAAACAGTTCAATTTTTCGTTGGCCTATAAAGGATTGAGATCTTTAGGGAACTATCAGCATATTTTAACGAGTACTGGTAATTTCAGGTTCACCTCAAATTATATAACTAAAAGTAAAAGGTATCAGGCAAGAGCACACATATATATGCAAGATATCCTGAACCAAGAAAACGGCGGACTCTCCGCGGAAGGTGTCGATCGGTTTTTATCAGGGGAAGAAGAGTTTTTAGATCGAAGTGTCTTTGATCCAAATTTTGAAGATGCCGAGAATGTTCTTAAGGGAAAACGTTTTCATTTGGAGCACCAGTACAATCTGATTCAGAAAACGGATTCACTCTCGGCCAATCAGTTGAGTATCGGTAATATTATGTCATTGGAAGACAAGTTTTATCGATATCGGCAGGATGCCCAATCAGATGTTTTAGGGGCCTCTTTCCGTCAAACAGGATTGAATGATAGAGTAACGCTTGAGAATTTCTATAATCGAGTTTTTGTCAACTATGCGAATGATTTACTTGGTGAAGTCGCCTTCAATGTAGATTATCACAATTATAATTATGGCTATGATGCCCTCGTCATTTTAGATGGAGAGACCATTCCCAACCGGTTGAAAGGAAATGTGATCACTGTTGGGGGCGCTTATAAAAATAAGATAGGCCAATTTGATCTTGAAGGCGACCTTGGTGTCAACATATCAGGAAATTTTGATGGAAACTTTTTAAAGGCCATGGCGTCATACCAATTAACAGATGATATTTTTGCAAAAGGACTGTTCAATGTCAATTCAAAAGCGCCTAATTTCAACTGGTTGTTGTACCAAAGTGACTACATCAACTACAACTGGAACAAAAGCTCTGATTACGACAATGTCAGCACGCAGCAATTAGCTTTTGAGCTCAACTCCAACAAATGGGGCCGCGCGTCATTTGATTATAATACCATAACCAACTATGCCTATTTCGGTACAGATGAAGCTGGAGCTGTCAAACCATTGCAGAGCGCAGCAACGATCAATTACTTTAGAATCAAACTTCAAAAAGAATTTCGGTTTGGTAATTTTGCTTTAGACAACACTATAATGTATCAAGAAGTTCTCAACGGAACCAACATACTCAATGTTCCAAGAATCATTACGCGCAACACATTGTATTTCCAAGACCATATATTTAAAAAATCCTTACTGTTACAGACCGGAATCATATTTAATTACTTCACCAAATATAATATGAATGCGTATGATCCCGTGCTGTCGGAGTTCTATGTGCAGAACGACACCCAATTGGGAGGGTTTCCACGGATGGATTTTTTCGTAAATGCAAAAATCAGACAAACACGCATATTTATAAAGGCAGAACATTTTAATTCTGGCCTTACGGGATATGATTATTTTTCAGCGCCCAATTACCCGTATCGCGATTTTACGATACGTTTTGGAGTCGTCTGGAACTTTTTCCTTTAAGTTTAGGGGCGTTACCTCGCCAAAAAGCGAGGTCGGGCTCTCGCCACTCGCTTTTATGGCTTGAGAAGGTCAAGCCATAAAGAGCTCAAACAATGGCTCCATCCCTAACGCAGATTTAGACACTATTACATTGTTGTATTGATAAGATGACAAAGCAAGCTTACAGGCTAAATCATTCAATATGACTAATAGAGTAGTTGCTTTCACAATTCGCTGTAAAGTAATTCTCATTAATAGATGCCACCTTTAAGAGATATTGATCATCATATGAGATGATTATTAGTTATAATACAGGTCACCAGAATAAAATCTACATATAAAACAGTCATAGTGGTAACTCGTTTCAAACTAACAGAAGCGAAACGAATACCGATATAACATGAGTAAACCGCGGTTCGATTCAATACCTTGACCTAGCGCTCTGACTTACATTTGCAATCATTTAAAAAAATGTTGTTCGTAACCAATTAAAAATCAGAAGCTCAAAAATTATTTAAAAAAAAGTCTAAATTTCTCTTGTTTGTAAAAGAAAAACGGTTGTATATTTGCAGCCGCTAAAAACGGTAACGTTGGGCGAGAGAAGTTCATTGAAAATGCGGTTTTGTTTTGGTTTGGGAGGGTGAAAGAAGCTTTCGGAAAAAAAACAAAAAAACATTTGCAGGAATCAGAAAAGGGTTTTATATTTGCACCCGCTTACGGAGGAAACGACGTGGGGAAACAGAAAAGATAAGTTCATTAACATATTGGATTGACAGCGTAGCGGGGTATCGGAAACGGTATCCTGCACAAAAAGAGAACAAGTCATTTATGAGTACCGAGAATTGAGAATTCCTTTGGTCGTCGAACAGAACAGACAGAGCGCGAGCCGAGTCTAAAAATTTAACGATGAAGAGTTTGATCCTGGCTCAGGATGAACGCT
This sequence comes from Flavobacteriales bacterium, assembly GCA_038259855.1. Taxonomy (GTDB): domain Bacteria; phylum Bacteroidota; class Bacteroidia; order Flavobacteriales; family Flavobacteriaceae; genus JBPOFM01. The sequence goes on along the minus strand of JBBSOJ010000170.1, from coordinate 43 downwards.
AGCGGCAGGCCTAACACATGCAAGTCGAGGGGCAGCACGTCTT
>JBBSOJ010000169.1:0-7296 GCA_038259855.1 Flavobacteriales bacterium | reverse complement strand
TTTTCTTTTATTTTGTCCATTGCCTTATTAACTTCTCCAGAACCTGCAATTCCAACAGCTATGAATCCTGCAAATACGCAAACAATTGGAATCACAATTTTTAAAGTTCGATTAATTTTCCCGCCTTTATTTATTTTGTCGAAAATCGGTGGAATCAAAAATACTCCTGCGATTAAAAATAAAATTCCTCCGATTATAGAGGTTACGAAAGCCATAATTCCGAATAATAAACATCCTATTCCAACAATCCATTTTAATGCTAATTTCATAATTTCAATTTAGTTAGTTTGGTTTTTTTTTATAATTGTTTACAACAAAAGAATATCATCAATGATGATATCCAACTTATATAGAGGGAAGATAGCAAATCTTTTAATTACTAATTTGATCTTTGTTAAATTAGTGTAACTATGTTTTATGTAATAATTTCGATGAATACCCAATGATAAGAGCTTGTATAGTTAGATACTGTTAAGGCTTAAGAACTTAATAAAAATGAATTATGAACAGTCCATGCAAAAAAAAATCATCCCGAGAGATGATTTTTAATTATTCTAAATATTGATTTAATTATTTAGGCATTACAACAGTGTCAATGGCATGAATCACTCCATTTGAGGCTTCAACATCAGCAATAACTACTGTCGCCGTTCCTTTATTGGCATCGGTTAAAATGACTTTTCCATCGTTTAGGCTTAAATCGATTTTACCACCTTGCACTGTATCTACTGTAAATTTTCCGTTATTTTTCGCAATTGCATCCATTACCGCTGATGCTTCAAATTTTCCTGCTACAACGTGGTACGTGAGAACAGCAGTCAATTTATCTTTAGCTTCTGGTTTTAATAAACTTTCAACTGTTCCTTTTGGTAATTTATCAAATGCATCATTGGTAGGTGCGAAAACTGTAAACGGTCCGTTTCCACTTAATGTATCTACTAATCCTGCTGCCTTTACCGCTGCTACTAATGTTGAAAAAGCATCGTTACCTGCGGCTACACCGACAATATTTTGAGTTGTTTTACTTGTTTTTGCTTCGTTTGAATTTTCCATTATATCTATTTTTTATTATTATTAATATTGTTTAAAGGTACAACATAATAACACTTGTTTAATGTTTTTAACACAACATTAAACAAAACTTAATTTTAACCCTTGCGACTAATGCGATATGTCCTTAATAACCATTACATTTTAAACATAGGATATAGAGTTTATGAGCAGTCTAATGCAGATAGAATTTTAGAATGGACTTGAAAATGCCATTTTATAACGCCAAAAGAGAATTTCAAAAGGGATGATGGGTCTTTGATGACAGACATCATTGTAGAGGACAAAAAATCAATTCTTCGTTAAATATGATTAGGTTATGATGCTTTCATTACCACATAATATAATTCTCCGAAATTTGAATTATTCTGTGTGATTCAAATAGTATACAGCCCTTCAGACAGAAGTATAGTTACTTGGAGTATTTCATTTCGTTTTACCACCGTTACCTTAATATGCAATCCTTATTTTACAATTAAACGAATTGGGACTCTCATAGTGAATTTTTAGTTGGAGGAATTGATGCGATAGACTTTTGATTACATAGCAATCAGGTTTTATTAGCATTTAATGTTATCAGTAGTTTAGAGTGATTGGACTGAATGATCTACAAAATGATTCTTTCTTGTAAATCTAGTTCTTTACAAATACCATACAATGCTGCCATGGTAAATTGTTGATCGTTTCTTTATGAGTAAAACCATTGGCTTTAAATTCCTTTATGGCTTGTGCCTCGGTCATCTTATGCAACTCTTTTATGGGCACTGATGGGTCTTCGCCACGATATTCAATGAGATATATTTGACCATCTTTTCGCAGTGATTTGTGCATCGACGCCAACATTTCTATAGGATATTCAAATTCATGGTACACATCAACCATCAAAATCTTATCTACAGAATTTTCAGTGAGGTTAACGCTTTGTTCAGTTCCTTTGACGACCTTGATATTTTGCTGGCCTCTAGTTACTTGCTGCACTTTAATTGTTTCAAGCATCTCTTGTTGAATATCCACAGCATAAACAAGTCCTGATGTAGCAAGTGGTGCCATTTTAAAAACATGATATCCAGAGCCGGCTCCAATATCAGCTATGTTGTTATCGGGCGCTATGTTCATGTTCTGAATAAGCTTGCTCGTATTCTCTTCTTGTTCTCGTTCAGGTCGCTCCAACCAACCGATTCCTTGAAATCCCATCACATGGGCAATTTCCCGTCCTTGATACCATTTACCGATACCGTCGTAACTTCCAGATTGATAGGTATAACCATTTTCAGACTTTTTCTTTTGAGCAGTACATTGAAGACAGGTCAATGCAATGATTGATATGGCTAATAATTGAGTGATTTTTTTCATTTGTGATAGTTTAATTAATACAAAAATTAAAACGACAATGTAAGTTGCAGACAGCCGAAATAGACTTTATCCAATTGTCAGTAGTTCATCCCATTGAGTTGTAAACCGTGGACTTCTGTGTTCCTTGATTAAGGCCCATTCGCTTTCACGATTCCCGACGGTGGCTAGTTTAATTTTATTTTTGCCAAACTTACTATTTAAGCTATCAATCACTTGAGTGATTTCCTTGCGTTCACTTTTATGACGATCTTCAAATAAATTCATTTGTATTTGATTATCAGGAACCAGTTGAGACAGGTTTACAGCCACTTTTTTATAGCGGTAACCAGGCTTGTATATTTGCTTCAATCCCTTCAGCGCTTCTTTGGTCAGTTTGATCGTACTGTTCGTTGGACTTTCTAGCGTTATGATAATGTTGTTTCGATATTGCTTATCGGTATCGCTAAACTGATTGGTTTGCAGTGATACTTCAATTTGAGATGCCGAACTTTGTTGCTGTCTCAATAAATCAGCGACCTCGGCGACATAATAACTACAAGCTTCCTCTATCAAACTGTAGTCCGACAATTTAAATCCAAAAGATTTTGCCGTACCGATACCTTGTTTTGCATCAGGTTCGGTCACCATTTCCAAGCAAGGAATACTATTCAATTCTCTCCATAGTCGTTCGCCTATAACGGTCATTTCCTTTCTCACCCAAGCAACGGGCATGTTGGCGAATTCTAAAGCTGTTTGTATGCCCTTCAGCTGTAAGCGTTCAGCGTGCTTTTTTCCTATGCCCCAAATATCCTTTACTTTTAAACTCTGAAGTAGGTGAAGCCGTTTTTCTTCCGAATCGACCACATATACGTTGTCATGTTCAGGGATTTTTTTTGCAAATTTATTCGCTAATTTTGATAATGATTTTGTTTTGGCAATCCCCACACCAACAGGAATCCCTGTATTTTGATGTACTGTATTTTTTATGGTATGTGCAATAGTCGTAAAATCTTGATTTGGGTCGTGGGATAGATCGACAAAACTTTCATCTATACTATACTCTTCAACAATAGGCGAGAAGGACTTTAATGTATCCATAACCCTGCGTGACATATCACTATAGAGCGTGTAATTTGAAGAAAAATAATGGACATTGTTATCATCCAATATTTTTTTAATCTTGAATATTGGCTGAAACATAGGAATGTCGGTCAGGGCCTTTGCTTCTGTGTTGGCAGCGATTACACATCCATCGTTATTACTTAAAACAATCACAGGCTTTGATTGTAAATCTGGTCTGAACACCTGTTCACAAGACGCATAAAAACTATTGCAATCCACCAGCGCAATCATAGTGTAGGTTTAATGATATAGGTGATAATGCCCCATATGGTAAATTCTGAATCCGATAATTTTTCTATTCGAATCACTTTAAAACTCTCATCTTTAATTACGATAGCAAGTCTATTGGCGGTTGGCGAAAGCGATTTATCAACAATAAGGACATCGTGCTGATAAATGTCAAACTCATCAAAGGCATCATTCTCAACTCTAATGTAAAAGGTAGCACTGGCATTTTGTACCAATACATCATTTAAATCGATTCGAGGTTCGTTATAATGTGTCGCTGGGCTACTAAATCCTGTTTGGGTAGGACGTGCAACGCGATGACTCTTTTCTGATTTTTTAATAAGCTGAACTTGTGAGGATTTCATCATTCGCCAATGAGTAGTTTGATTAGCAAAGATAATGAAAAATCAAGTTTCAGAGCGACTCATTTCCTTTCAAATTGGTCGTTTTAGAGATCGTCTTTATAAAAAAAAAGAATGTCAAGTTGTGTTTAAGGGAGCTAATTTAGAAGATTCGGCAAGTTCTCTTCTAATTTGTTTTATGGTGAGCGTTCGGCCGTCGTGGCTCCAACCTGGAGGACCAAAAACGTACATAAACTTATGCGCCCAATTGCTAGACTTCGCCATATCGTCCCAAATATTTTTGTATTCGTGAGTCAGGATAATAAACAAATTAAATGAATTTGGAGGTGTAGAAACGCCATATTCTATATCAACCGACTCGTCAAGTTCTTTCCATGTACCAAAAATCCTATCAAAAATATTGAGGATGCCACCATGATTTTTATCCATGTATTCAATATTACGTGCATGATGAACTTGATGCATGGTATGGGTATTCAGGATTTTTTCCACGAAACCCATTTTTTTGATGTATTTGGTATGTAATTGAAATTGCCACAATGCTTCCAGCCCCAAACAGAAAACCAGCATTTCTGGCGGAAATCCTATAATAACGATCCATACATAAAATAAAGGCTTATAGAAAATGGTAAACCAACCATTTCGCACAGCGGTTCCAAGATTAAAATTATCGGAAGAGTGATGGACGATGTGCGCGGCCCATAAAAACCGAACCATATGGTTTTGACGATGGAACCAATAATAGGTGTAATCATCTAAAAGCATACAGATCACCCAAATATACCAAGCATATCCGAAGGATTCATAGCCCATAATATTGGTGCGAACGCCATCGACCAATGGGTTGAAAAGGTCGTATGCAAAATTGAAAATAACAATCAATGACACTGTTTTTAATAGTGCAGCAATAACTGCAGACCCGATGCCAAGTGATAAACTTGATATAAAATCGCGCCATTTGTAAAGTTGTTGGTCATCAAAAACCTTGCTGTAAGACAGCTCAATCGCGATAATGACTAAAAAACAGGGTACTCCGTAAACTAAAGGGTTTGTAAAATCCAATTAAGACAATTTAAAAGTTGAGGTTATAAAATTCTTCCAGCAGTACATAAACCGAATAACTAGTGTGGGTTTCTAAAAGTAGGAATGAAAGATTTTTTTCGTAAATATACATCTTCACTGATAGAATGAGCATTACATCACTGTTAAAACTCAAATTTTATCAGATAAATTTCATGATTTGAACTTTACGCTTCAATCTACCAAATGAAAAGGATAGCGAGGTATAAAGAGTATAATTCGTTGTAATAACATTAATGGTTTGTTCTTGATTTAGATAATTTTGTAATCAAACAAAATTTAAATTTATGACATTTTCTGACGCTATTTGGCTTGTCCTATCGGTTTTAGGTATTTTTTCAATTATAATAATAATCACCAGAGTATTTGGATTGAGGACCTTTGCAAAAATGTCTAGTTTCGATTTCGCATCGACAATCGCGGTAGGTTCGGTATTAGCGTCCATCATCTTAAATACAGACTATTCATTGCTTAAAGGTGCCATTACTTTAGTCACCATTATTGGTTTTCAAACCTTATTCTCTTATCTGGTTCGAAAGAATGACTGGTTTAAGTCTATGTTCACAAACAAACCACAACTATTGATGAAAAACGGGAAAATTCTACCAGAAGCACTTAAAAGGGCTAACATGGGTAAGAATGATCTCATTGCGAAATTAAGAGAAGCCAATGTTCATGATTACAGTGAAGTAAAGGCGGTTATATTTGAAAGTACCGGTGATATTTCTGTAATTCATAATAATGAAAACAAGGAGATTTCAAATGATTTATTGACGGATGTTGACTTAAATACGGAGCTTCAATCATGAAAACAGGCTTGGTTTGGTTTAAAAATGATTTAAGGCTTCGGGATAATGAAGCATTATGTCAAGCTATTGCCCAATGTGATCAGCTGATCTTTTGCTTTTGTGTGGAACCCTATCTGTTTGAAACATTAGATATAGGATTTAAAAAAGCGGATATCAATCGATTTAAGTTCTTACAACAATCTGTTGAAAATCTTCAGAAAAATCTAGAGGCAATTGGTGGACATCTGATCATCACTACAAATGGAGCAGTGAAGGACTTACCAAAGCTCATCAAAGAATTCGAGATTTCGGCGGTTTATATGGAAGAAGAATATGCTTCCGAAGAATTGGACATTGTTGCAGAGCTTCAGATGATAGTGCCAACGGTTGAATTTAATCCGTATTGGGGCAAAACGTTATATCACAAGGATGACATTCCATTTACGATTCCAAACATACCGCTGACAAGTAAAGCGTATAGAATTCCTGCAGGAAAGGAAAGCCAACCGCGAATCACATTCCAAAAGCCAACCGCCATCCAATCTCATCCAAAAGCGAAGTCTTCAGAATTTCCATCCTATAAAATCTTCAATTTTTCAAAATCAGAATACGATTCATCAAACCTATTTTTAAATGGAGGCGAAGATGCAGCGATCGAACGTTTAAGATATTATACCTTTGAAACCGAACTTTTAACAGGCTACCGATGGTCCCGTAATAAATCTATGGGACTTGATTATAGTTCGAAATTATCGCCATATCTCGCGCTTGGCTGTGTGTCCCCAAGAACTATTTTTGAAACCGTTAAAACCTATGAAGCAGAAATAAAGAAAAACCAAAGTACGTGGTGGTTGATTTTTGAACTGGTCTGGCGAGATTATTTCACTTTTAAAGGCATGCGTTTTGGTGATGCAATTTTTTATAATAGAGGGTTTAAAAATAAGGAGGTTAGGTTTGAAAATGACCCTAATAAATTCAAGCGATGGCAGAATGGAATGACAGGAATACCATTTATAGATGCCCATATGAGACAATTGAACAGCACTGGGTATATGAGTAATCGCGGTCGCGTGAATTGCGCAAGTTATTTTGTAAACGATCTGAATATCAATTGGACTTGGGGTGCGGCGTATTTTGAAAGTAAATTGATTGACTACGATGTTAGCGCTAATTGGATGAATTGGCACATGCAGGCTTTTGAAATTTATTATACCAATCCTGTACATCAAAGTTTAAAGTACAAGGCTAATGATTATATCGCAAATTGGATTCCAGAATTGAAGCTGATACAAGATAATCGAATCCATGCGCCTTGGGAATTTAAAGAGGTTATT
>JBBSOJ010000168.1:0-7301 GCA_038259855.1 Flavobacteriales bacterium | reverse complement strand
ATGATCAACGAGAATAACCAAACGCCTACAATTCTTGAGTTCAATAAATTATATATGAACGCGACCAACCTGGTGATTGAGGATAGTGATATCAGTGCCCGGATCAATACATTTGCTTTCATAGATGGTCGTGGATTGGTCATTAAAAATATGGTGACCGATTTTGAGTATGGCTCGGATCATTTCAGTTTTAAAGATCTGAATATCACAACACCTAAATCCCATTTAAAGGGTGAAGTGATTTTTACCTATACTAAAGAAGATTTAAAAGATTTCACCAACAAAGTGAAGGTGGTCGCCAATTTTGAAGATTCAGAGATTCTATTGGATGAGCTCAATACATTTTACAATGAATTCGGAACCAATCAACTTGCCAATTTAAATGTCAATCTTTCTGGGACGTTGAACGATCTTCAAGCTGATAATTTAAAATTATATACGAATTCCAGAACACGGATTTACGGTGACATTAATTTTAAAAACCTATTTAATACGTCAGAAAATAATTTTGTTTTAGACGGTTACTATGATGATCTATCTTCTAACTACTATGATTTGAAAGCGTTGCTGCCAAATTTATTGGGAGAAACGATTCCTTCTGTATTTTCAAAAGTCGGAAATTTTACCATACAGGGCCATACGAAAATCACTCCTAATTATATTGACTCCAACATCAAAATCCGTACAGGTATTGGATTGATTGTGACCGACATGCTTTTATCTCAGATTGATGATATTGATAATGCTAGCTATAAAGGTCAGGTCATTTTTGATCAATTTGATATTGGGCAGCTGATAAACAATCCGCAGGTTAAGGAAACTTCTTTCGATCTTTTGGTTGATGGTAAAGGATTCACGGTAGAAAATTTAAGAACCGATGTTACCGGTAAAATCTATTCTATCAATTTTAATGATTACACCTATTTGGATGCTGATATCAAAGGCAAGGTTGGGAATAAGATTTTCAATGGTAGCTTTATTTCAAGGGACGAAAATTTTAAATTCAAATTTAACGGATTAGCTGATTTATCTAAAACGATAAAAACAGCAGATTTTACTGCTGACATTGAATACGCAAATTTAAATCTATTGAATTTTGTTGCAAGAGATAGCATCTCTGTGTTTAAGGGCAAAATTGAAATGTCCATGAATGGTAACAATATCAATGATGCTTTTGGAACTTTAAATTTTGACAATACCACTTACATCAATCAAAATGATACCTATTATTTTGAGGATTTTGATGTGGTCTCTAGTTTTGATAATGATGAGCGTTTAATAACCGTCAACTCTCCTGACATCGTAAGTGGAAGCCTCAAAGGAGTTTTCAAATTGGAAGATATCGCTAAATTGGTTGAGAATTCTGTTGAAAGTATTTATACAAATTACCTCCCGCATGTATTTAAAGAAGAGCAATATGTGGATTATGACTTTACCATCTATAATAAAATCATAGAAGTTTTTGTTCCCGAACTCGAGTTGGGAGCTAATACGTCCATTAAAGGCAGAATTGAAAGTGATGAACGAGCATTTAACTTAAGCTTTAAGTCGCCACAGATCAAACTCAAAGATTATTTTGCCAATAATGTGAACATAAAAATTGATAACTCAAATCCGTTATTCAACACCTTTATTGAGATTGATTCTTTAAATACAAATGTTTACAATGTTTCCAAATTCAATTTAATCAACGTTACAATGCGAGATACGTTATTCATTAAATCTGAATTTCAAGGCGGCAAGTTGAATCGGGATGTATTTGATTTAAGTTTATTCTACACAATTAATGCAGATAATAAATCAGTGGTAGGATTTAAAAAATCTGGAGTTAGATTTAAGGATAATGATTGGGTGCTCAATGAGAATCGAGACCGACAAAACAAAATAACATTTGATCGAAAATTTAATGAAATAGATATCTCTGATATCTTGATGAGCCATTTAGATGAAGAAATAGCTTTGTCAGGTGAGATTACGGATTCAACCTATAAAGACATTCGACTTAATTTTAAAAATGTTGACCTCAATAAAATAACGCCACGGCTTGACAGTCTTCAATTTGCAGGTAATGTCAATGGAAAGTTAGAAGTACAACAAAAAAATGGCGTCTATCTTCCAAACACGAATGTGACCATTAGCAGATTTAAATTTAATGACTATGAACTCGGTAATTTAAAGGCTGATATCGTTGGCAACGAATCACTTACTTCTTATGAAGTAGATATGCTGCTGCAAAACGATAATCTTAAGTCGTTGGTTGTAAAGGGTGATATAGATGTTAGTAAAACGAATTCAAAAATTGATGTCGATATTGATTTTGATGAATTTCAACTAGACCCTTTAAATGTCTTCGGAGCTGATGTCATTACCAACATTAGGGGGCTTGCTTCTGGCAGGGCAAACGTTTCAGGTGATCTTACCAAACCTAACATCAATGGCGATTTGATCCTCAACAACGCTGGATTGCGTATTGCTGAGCTGAATGTGGACTATGGTTTTGATTTTGATTCTGAAGTTCATTTGGAAGATCAAAAATTCATATTCAAGGATGTGGAGATGACAGATTCTGAATATTTTTCTAGAGCCACACTCAACGGTTATATGAGTCACAATAACTTTTCGGATTGGAGACTAGGTCTTGATTTTACAACAAATCGTCTTTTGGTGCTCAATACAGAAGATAGTGAAGATGCACTTTATTACGGGACCGCATTTGTGACAGGTGAGGCCAGTATTTACGGGCCAACTGAACAATTGGTCATAAAAGTGGACGGAAGCACAGCCCAAGGTACGGTATTTAAAATTCCATTGAATGACACGCAAAGTTTTGGAGATAATTCCTATATCCATTTTTTAACTCCTGAAGAAAAAGAAGCACGATTAAAAGGCGAATCTGTTATCAATACAGATGTTAAAGGGTTGGAATTGGATTTTGACCTTAACATCAATCAAAATGCAGATATTGAGATTGTCATCGATAGAAAAGCGGGAAGTACAATTCAGGGTAGAGGAGAAGGGAATCTTTTGATTGAGATAAACACAACGGGCAAGTTCAACATGTATGGGGATTTTGTGATTTATCAAGGAATTTACAATTTTGCCTATGGCGGACTCGTGCAGAAAAAACTCGATGTTGAAAAGGGAGGAAATATCCGATGGAACGGATCACCATTGAAAGCATTGGTGAATTTAAAGGCGATTTACCGAACCAATGCAAATCCTTCGGTATTGTTGGATAATCCAATCAACAGAAGTATTCCGGTAAACGTGGAGCTGAATTTAAGTGGCCAATTGGAACAACCCGATCTCGATTTTACATTCGGATTCCCCAATGTGAGCACCAATATAAAATCGGAGCTCGATTATCGTTTGGAAACCAAGGAGAGTAGAGATTATCAAGGGGTGTTTTTATTGGCGACGAGCTCATTTGCCAGTGAAATAAGTCTAGGTCAGCAGGCGTATGGCACAGTTCAGGACCGTGTCAATAGTCTTTTCAACAGTCTTTTTTCGAGCTCTGATGATAAAGTACAGGTGGGTGTCAACTTTGAGTCTGGTGAAAACACGCCTGAATACCAGACGGATGATCGTTTGGGCCTATCTTTGAGCACCAAAATAAGTGACAGAATACTTTTCAATGGCAAGGTTGGTGTACCAATTGGGGGCATCAATCAAACGGTGATTGCGGGCGATGCCGAAATAGAATTACTTTTAAATGATGACGGTACGCTCTCTGCAAAATTTTTTAATCGGGAGAATAACATTCGTAATTTCGGGGAAAAGATTGGATACACTCAAGGAATTGGTTTGTCATACAGTGTGGAGTTCGATACGTTTCAAGAATTTCTTCAAACGCTTTTTTCTGGAAACATTATAAATAAAAAGGTGATTGATACAAAACCCAATGCGCTAAGAAAAGAGGACGAACCTGTAACTCCTGATTTTATTACGATCAAGGAAAAAAAGGACGACAACAACTAATTTTCTCCCATCGTAATTATTTCGAATATTTTGTAATATTCATTCTAGATTTCAAGCTATTTATAGTGGCTTCTCTAAAAATTCAGCTAGTAAAATTTTTGTATTATCTTCTATTAAAGTTTTTACTTTAATCCTGAATAAATCTCTTAAAAGCCGTTATTTCTTAATAATTTCATCTCTTTTTTAAGATAGTTATTAACGAAAACGTTTGAGTTTCAAGTCACTTGTTAAATAATGTGCAATAGTCAGATAATTGTGCCTTTTGTTTATTAGTTTTACTTTTCAAAGTAATAAATTACATGTCTATAAGCATTAAAAAAATAGGGGTAATGACCTCTGGAGGTGATTCTCCAGGAATGAATGCAGCGATCAGATCAGTTGTAAGAACTTGTGCGTACCACAATGTGGAATGTGTAGGTATCTACCGCGGATACGAGGGAATGATTGAGGGCGATTTTAAACCAATGGATGCTCGAAGTGTAAAGGGCATTATCAACAAAGGCGGAACGGTCTTAAAGTCCGCTCGCTCTAAAGAATTCAGAACGGTAGAAGGTCGGAAGGCAGCACATAAGAATTTAGTGGATGCGGGAATTGATGCCATTGTTGTAATCGGTGGCGATGGAACATTTAACGGTGGATTGATCTTCAATAAAGAATTTAATTTTCCTGTAATGGGAATTCCTGGAACCATTGACAATGATATTTTTGGTACAACACACACATTAGGATTTGACACCGCTTTAAATACGGTGGTAGAATGTATTGATAAAATTAGGGATACCGCAAGTTCTCATAACCGATTATTTTTTGTCGAAGTGATGGGCCGAGATGTCGGTCACATTGCCTTAAACGCGGGTGTTGGAGCAGGAGCTGAAGAAATATTGATTCCTGAAGAAGATCTAGGTTTAGATCGTCTTTTAGAATCGCTGACCAGAAGTAAGCAATCCGGAAAATCGTCTAGTATTGTGGTCGTGGCTGAAGGTGATAAAATAGGTAAAAATGTGTTTGAGCTTAAAGACTATGTTGAAGAGAACATGATAGAATATGATGTCAGGGTATCTGTACTCGGGCACATGCAACGTGGTGGCTCACCATCTTGTTTTGATCGGGTTCTCGCAAGTAGAATGGGCGTTAAGGCAGTTGAAAGTTTATTGGACGGTAAAACCAATTATATGGTTGGTCTATTAAACGATAAAATGTCGCTCACTCCTTTGGAACAAGCTGTAAAAGGCAAATCAAGCATTGATCAAGAGTTGTTGAGAGTGTCAGATATTATGACAACATAATCAACATCATTAAAAAACTAAATAAGATCAAAACCTATTGAGTTTTGAGCTTTTAATAATAATTAAATAGATTTAAAAAGTAGAAAATATGTCAAATTTAAAATTAGGAATTAACGGATTCGGTAGAATAGGAAGAATAGTATTTAGAGCGACGCTCAATAAGCCAGGTGTCGACGTAGTGGCCATTAACGATTTGTTGGAAGTAGAACATTTAGCGTATTTGTTGGAATATGATTCAGTTCACGGAAGATTCCAGGGTACAATTGAAGTAAAAGACGGGCATTTAGTCGTGGATGGCAAAACAATTCGAATTACTGCTGAAAAAGATCCTAAAAATTTGAAATGGGATGAGGTCGAAGCTGATGTTGTTGCTGATTGTACAGGAATTTTTACAACGTTGGATTCTGCACAGGCGCACATTGATGCGGGCGCTAAAAAAGTGGTTATTTCTGCACCAAGTAAAGATGCACCGATGTTTGTCATGGGTGTGAACCACAAACATGCGAAAGCATCTGATACCATTGTTTCCAATGCCTCTTGTACAACAAACTGCCTAGCACCTATGGCAAAAGTCTTGGATGACAATTTCGGAATTGAAGAAGGATTAATGACAACCGTTCATGCAACAACGGCAACACAATTGACTGTTGATGGCCCGTCTAGAAAAGATTTTAGAGGAGGTCGTAGTGCCTTATTGAACATCATTCCTGCATCTACAGGAGCCGCTAAAGCTGTTGGTAAGGTGATCCCTAAATTAGATGGCATTTTAACTGGTATGGCGTTTAGAGTTCCTACTGCTGATGTATCTGTTGTAGATTTAACGTTCAGAACTAAAAAGGATACCTCTTTGGAAGAAATCAAAAAAGCATTTAAGGCCGCGTCAGAAGGTGAGATGAAAGGTGTTTTAGGTTATACCGAAGATTTGGTAGTGTCTACTGATTTTAACAGCGATCCTCGTACCTGTATTTTTGATGCAGATGCGTCGGTGGAATTAAACTCCCGTTTTTTCAAAGTGATTGGATGGTACGACAATGAGTTTGGATATTCGACCAAATTGGTGGAATTGGCGCAACACATACATTCATTATAATATACACTCTAAATTCCGTGGAAGTTTTACTATATTTATATAGGTAAACTTTTACGGAATTTTTTTATTCAAGATAGCATGATTTTAATAGTTGACAGTGGCTCTACGAAAGCCGATTGGATTTCTGTAGATAATAATGGAAATCAATTGCTCGAAAAGATTCGGACCAGTGGTTTGAATCCTGAAATTCTTAAAGAGAAAAAACTCTATAAGATTATTCGTAGTAGTGAAGAGCTGATGACACACAAACGCGATGTTACCCATATCTTTTTCTATGGAGCTGGTTGCGGAACCGAAAATCCGCGAGCGCTATTAAAAAAGGTGTTGGAAGATATTTTCATTAACGCTGAAATAGAAGTGACTGAAGATACAATGGCAGCCGTCAGGGCAACCCTCAATGAAGAGAATGAAGCTGCCGTAGTTTGTATTTTAGGAACAGGTTCTAATTGTAGCTATTTTGACGGAACACGGTTACATCAAAAAGTAACCTCTTTGGGGTATACGTTGATGGATGATGCTTCAGGAAATTATTATGGCAAACAACTGATTCGTGATTATTATTTTAATCATATGCCAGAAGCCATAAAGATATCATTTGCCGAAAAATTTAACATGGATGCTGATTATATAAAGTACAACTTATATAAGCAGCCAAGTCCTAATGCCTATCTGGCGAGTTTTGCCGAATTTATGTTCCTCAACAAGGATTCTAAATACGTCCAAAATATCATCAAGGAAGGCGTGAGATTGTTTGCGCGAAACATGATTTTGCAATTTAAAAATGAAATCACTAAAGTCCCTGTTCACTTTGCCGGCTCTATTGCTTACTTTTCGCAAGAAGAAATCAGGGAAGTCAGTGAAGAAATGGGATTTACCGTTGGGAACTTTGTAAGAAGACCAATTGAAGGTTTGGCAGAATACCATTCAAGACGCCTATAGAACAAATT
>JBBSOJ010000167.1:0-7343 GCA_038259855.1 Flavobacteriales bacterium | reverse complement strand
TCATGGAAGGTTTTTTCAAATTTAAAAAGACTGGAACTATGTTTGTTTAAGTCAATGCCGAGCCCATTATCCTCAAATTGCAGTATGACATAATCCGCATTGCTCCTTGTGGTCAGGCGTACATACGATTCACGGTCATTTGAGCTATACTTGATGGCATTCGTCAATAAATTCAGAATAATACTGTCCAAGAAAACTTCCGTTGCCAAGACTTTTACTCCTGAATTCACTTGATTGATAATCTTGAAATTCTGACTTCTCGCGATTGCATACACATTGTAAATGGCGCTGTCGACAAAATTACCCAAATCCAAAGATTTCAGATTCAGATCTGTAGATAAGTGATGTTTTCTAACGTCATTGAGATGTGTCAGCGTACTTTCCAACTGACCCAATGACCCTTTTAGCATTTTAAAATTATCGTCGGACTCGTAAAATTCTGATTCCTCTTGGATAAAGCCCGTTATGGTTTTTAAGTTTCCTAAATGTGTACGAATATCATGAGTCGCAATATGAGCAAAATCCAATAGTTTCTCATTCTGCTTTTTCACAATGTCCAAAATCGAACTCATTTGCCGCTCTATTTCCTTACGCTTGGTAATGTTGGAAATCTGTGCAATGAAATATAATGGTAAATCATCATTATCGACCACCATACTTATAGATATCATGGCCCAGATAATGCTACCGCTTTTATGAAAGTAGCGTTTTTCAATATAATATTTATCTATAATTCCGTCAATTAACTGATCTAACAACTGCATGTCGCTTCCCAAATCATCCTTATGTGTAATATCAACAAAGGTCATATTGGTGAACTCTTCTTCAGAATACCCCAACATATCTATGAGACTTTGGTTGACTGTAATCCACCGAAAATCAGTCCCTACGATAGCAATACCATCAGAAGCATGCTTAAAAATAGTCTCAAAAATCTTATCCTGTACTTGTACTAAATATTCTGGCATGTCCTTACAATTATAGTATCTCTAACAAAAATAAAAGATAGCCTCGGTTTTCTTAAGTCAATTCACAAAAAATTATAATTTAGCTTTTGTTGTAGCGTAGAATTATGCCATTTCTGTTGAATTGTTTTGTCAATAAATTTAGTATATTTGCAGCCTGAAAGAAAATCTTTCATCATATGCCCAATTACGATTGGGCAATACATAACAATCATTTACAATAATATTAGCATGTATTTAGATCAAAAAGAAAAAGAAGACATCTTTAAAAAACACGGTAAAGATGTAAAAGACACTGGTTCTGCAGAAGGGCAAATTGCTTTATTCACTTACAGGATCAATCATTTAACAGGACACTTGAAAAAGAATCGTAAAGATTTTAATACAGAGCGTTCCTTGGTAAAATTGGTAGGTAAAAGAAGATCATTGCTTGATTACCTAACCAAAAAAGATGTCTTGAGATATCGTGCCATCGTAAAAGAGTTAGGATTAAGAAAATAATCATTTTGAAAAAACCACGTCTACAAGCGTGGTTTTTTTATATAGTTATGATTCTTTTTTGCGTTAGGGATTGAAGCGACATCCTTTTTAGTCAGTTCGAGTGTTTTGCGAAGCATGAGCAAATTGTAGCGAGGATACATAAAAAGATACAGCGGAAAGCCCGACCCTATTTAGGGTAACGCCCAAATAATAGAACTCATAACAACTAATCGCAATCGAAAGCGTATAACATTCGAAACAGAAGAAGCTAGACCCCAAAAGGCTGGGGCTAAAGGGTTTTCATTGGTCACACAACAATTACACTACAACAACACAACGACCATTGTTTAATTAGAATAAAAAATTTATGATTCCAAAAGTATTTAAAGAGGTCATAGACCTTGGTGATGGACGTACGATTTCCATCGAGACCGGAAAATTAGCAAAACAAGCGCATGGTAGCGTCGTTGTTCAATCCGGAAAATGTATGTTATTATGTACCGTGGTGTCTAACTACGAACAGAAAGATCTTGATTTTCTTCCATTAACGGTTGATTATCGTGAGAAATTTGCTGCGGCGGGACGATATCCAGGTGGTTTCTTTAAGAGAGAAGCAAGACCAAGTGATGGCGAAGTTTTGACAATGCGTTTGGTGGATCGTGTGTTGCGACCATTATTCCCTAAAGATTATCACTCTGAAACACAAGTGATGATTCAATTAATGTCTCATGATGATGATGTTATGCCAGATGCCATGGCCGGTTTGGCAGCATCTGCAGCCATTCAATTATCTGATTTTCCTTTTGAATGTGCGATCTCTGAAGCGAGAGTTGGACGTGTGAATGGTGAGTTTATCATTAACCCTACACGTGCTCAATTATTAGAATCTGATATTGACATGATGATTGGAGCCTCTGCGGATTCGGTGATGATGGTGGAAGGTGAAATGGATGAGATTTCTGAAGAAGAAATGACAGAAGCCATCAAATTTGCCCATGAAGCGATTAAAGTTCAGTGTGCTGCACAGTTAAGATTGGCAGAAGCCTTCGGAAAGAAAGAAGTACGTGAGTATAAGTTGGAACGTTCTGATGACGAACTTGCTAAAAAAATACATGACATGGCATACGATAAAGTATATGCCATTGCCAAAGCTGGATCTGCAAAGCATGAAAGAAGTGCTGCCTTTTCAGAGATTAAAGAAGACATAAAAGCGTCTTTTAGTGAAGAAGAATTAGCAGATTATGGCGATCTGGTTTCGAAATATTATCGTGCTGCCGAAAAATCGGCCATTCGTGATTTGACCTTAAATGAAGGCTTGCGTTTAGATGGTCGTAAAACAAATGATATCAGACCTATTTGGTGTGAGGTTGATTACCTTCCTTCCACTCATGGTTCTGCCTTATTTACCCGTGGTGAAACACAAGCATTGGCAACCGTTACTTTAGGAACCTCTAGAGATGCGAACCAAATAGATATGCCATCGCACGAAGGTGAAGAGCGCTTCTATTTACATTATAACTTCCCTCCTTTTTGTACGGGTGAAGCACGGCCAATTCGTGGGACATCTCGTAGAGAGGTAGGGCATGGTAATTTGGCACAGCGTGCCTTAAAAGGTATGGTGCCTGATGAATGTCCTTACACAGTACGTGTGGTATCTGAAGTATTGGAATCGAATGGTTCATCTTCAATGGCGACAGTTTGTGCTGGTACCATGGCATTGATGGATGCTGGTGTTCAATTGAAAAAACCTGTTTCTGGGATTGCAATGGGACTGATTTCCGACGGAGGTACTGGCAAGTATGCTGTATTATCCGATATTTTGGGTGATGAAGATCATTTAGGAGATATGGATTTTAAAGTCACTGGTACTGCAGATGGTATTACAGCGTGCCAAATGGATATCAAAGTAAAAGGATTGTCTTATGAGATTTTAGTGAAAGCTTTAAAACAAGCTCGTGACGGTCGACTACACATATTGGAGAAATTAGTGGAAACCATTGCAGCTCCTGCTGACGATGTGAAAGCTCACGCTCCAAAAATGATCACGCGACGTATTCCTAATGAATTTATCGGTGCTTTGATCGGACCTGGTGGAAAAGTCATTCAGGAAATGCAGAAAGTTACTGGAACAACGATCGTTATTAATGAAGATCCAATAACAGAAGAGGGTATTGTTGAGATTTTAGGTGTAGGTAACGATGGAATTGCTGCTGTTATGGCAAAAATAGATTCCATATTGTTCAAACCAACTGTTGGTGAAGCTTATGAAGTTAAAGTGATAAAAATGTTAGATTTTGGTGCTGTTGTAGAATATTTAGACGCGCCAGGAAACGAAACGTTATTGCACGTAAGTGAATTGGCTTGGGAACGCACAGAAAATGTATCTGATGTAGTGAATATGGGCGATGTTTTCAAAGTAAAGTATTTTGGAGTGGATCCAAAAACCCGCAAAGAGAAAGTATCCCGTAAAGCCTTATTGGACAAACCAGAAGGGTATGTTGCAAGACCACCAAGAGATAATTCTAGAGACAGTCGTAGCGGCGGACGCGATAATCGCGGATCTCGTGACAATCGTGGACGGGATGATCGTCGTGATGACAGAAAACCAAGAGAAGATAGAAAAGACGATTAAGTCTTTTTAAATCTATAAATTTAAAACCACAAAATTCTTTTAGAATTTTGTGGTTTTTTTTTTCATAATTTATTTAATTCTGTGACATCAACCATGGTTAAATATAATTTTAAAAAACTATAATAATCACAACATAAACAAGGCATACGAGTCCAATGAATGAAGTTCCAATGATGGACATCGCTTTATTATGAAAATGCAATGCTTCGATATTATTTTCATCGATTGGAGTCTGTAATATGGTGCCTTTTGATGTATAGATTCCGTAATATCCTTTATCATTCTGCTCGACTTTCTTAAATTTTAAGGTTACACCATCTAAGGTTCTTATTTTAACTCGTTTTTCTAGTTGCACGGCCTCATCTAATGTAGATTTTTGTCCTTGATAAACCCTGCAACTCTGAAACAATAACATTATCAATAAGAAATAGCCAATAGTTCTACCAAGTTTTTTTAGAATTTTCATGACGCAAATATGTATCGCTCCTGCCTTTTAGCAATACAAAATACAATTAAAATATCATAGTAAGGATAAATCAAATCATGAAAATACCTAGCCTATATAACCACTAAATTGTTATTCAAAATTTTATGATGATTTATGAGATCTCAAATAAGGCAGGAAACCAAGAGATGATATAAAAGATGATTAAGTCTAGTGATATCTAAATACAAAAACCTCACACTATTATATAATGGGGCTTTTGTATATCTACGACTTCTTTAACGACAACTTGTCACCCGAATTTATTTTATTAACTACTGACAATCAATATCCTTCAAAGAAATTAAGAGTATGTTATGATATTCCTAACAATTAAGAGTATCTATAATCATTTTAGAATTTCTTTAAATAAACTTTTTAAAAAAGCAGTCTCGCACGTTCCTTGCAGTTTATGAGATCACATAGTACAATCATAAACAAACAAGTAAAAATGAAAATATTAGTTATCGGAGCGGGAAACATGGGATTGACGTATGCCGAGGGAATGTCAAAATCGTCCTTATTGGGAAAACATAAGATTAGGATTTACGATACCGACCCGAAAAAGTTAGCAACCTTAAGAGAACAGGGCGTTTTTAATGTGTTCAACAATCTTGAAGATTGCCTTCCAACCTCCAACTTAATTTTTTTAGCAGTAAAGCCGTATCATACGGATGGTTTATTTGAACAACTTAAACCAATGCTATCAAACGATCAAATTTTTGTCTCATTGATGGCAGGTGTGAACATTGCGTCCATCCAACAGCGATTGGGAGTTAAGAAAGTCATTCGAACAATGCCTAATTTACCAGCAAAAGTAGGTAAAGGGGTAACTTCGTTTACAGAATCTAAAGAAGTCTCAAAAATTGAATTGATTATGGTTCGCAATTTATTGGATACCACAGGCACTTCCATTCATGTAGATACCGAAAAATTTATAGATGCTTCAACAGGTATTTCGGGTAGCGGACCAGCATACGTATTCTATTTTATGCAATCGATGTTGGAAGCCGCTTTAAAAATGGGCTTTTCAGAATATGACTCGAAAGTCTTGGTCAGCAACACATTTGAAGGTGCTGTGGAATTGTTCAATCAATCAGACATATCGCCACAGAGCTGGATCAATCGTGTAGCATCCAAAGGAGGTACTACACAAGCAGCCATCGATTCAATGGATGATAACAATGTTAAACAGCTCATACAGGATGCGGCTTATGCTGCTTTTGACAGAGCCGTTGAATTAGGAGAAAAATAAAAAAAGTAATGGAAACTATTAAAAGAGTGGTTATAAAAGTTGGTACGAATGTATTGACCAACAAAGACAACCGAATATTAAACCCGGTACTCAAGGAATTGGTACGACAAATTTCAGTATTATATGAACGTGATGTGATGGTAGTCCTCGTGTCTTCTGGATCAGCCATTGCGGGTAAAGAGATTTTAGGGCGCATAAAAATTAAAGATAAATCTGTCAGAAGACAAGTCTACTCTTCGGTCGGGCAACCGCGGATGATGAGACGTTATTACAATTTATTCCATGATTATGGCCTGCGTTGCGCACAAGTATTGGCTACCAAACGAGATTTTGACCCAGGTAAGCATCGAGAAAATATGATTAACTGCTATGAAGGGTTACTTTCTGAAGGTATTATTCCGATTGCAAATGAAGATGATGCCGTTTCAGTAACCATGTCCATGTTTTCTGACAATGATGAATTGGCGAGTTTGGTTGCAGAACTCATAGATGCGGATCGCCTTATCATATTATCCGATACCGACGGATTGTATACAGGCCATCCTGACGATAAAGATTCTAGAATATTGAATGAGGTTACGGTAGATCAAGATGTTGAACAATACGTTCAGGCTTCAAACAAACAAGAAGGAGAAGGCAGAGGCGGTATGGCTTCAAAATTACGAATAGCCAAAGGCACCGCAGGGAAAAATATTCCTACATATATTGCCAATGGAAAGCAAGAAAATATCATAGTAGATATTATCGACAACAAAAATGTCGGTACAAAATTTATTCATTAAAATTAAATCATATGAAATTATTACATACAGATATAAAAAATAAGGTTCTTGAATCTATGATCACCATTTTAGATAGAGAGCGAGAAAATATCATTGTTGAAAACAAAAAAGATTTAGATGCATTTACCAACGACGATCAAGCATTATATGATCGTTTGGTTATTGATGACTCCAAAGTAGGAGGCATGATTCAAGCTATTGAAGAGGTTAAGGCACAAGACGATCCTGTCGGACAGGAAATCTCCAATATAACGTTAGATAGTGGCCTAAAAATCATTAATAAGACAGCGCCTTTTGGCACGATCATGATTATATATGAGTCACGACCAGACGTCACCATTGAAGCAGCTGTATTAGCTTTTAAAGCCAACAATAAAATACTATTGAAAGGTGGAAAAGAAGCTGTGAACAGTAATGCCATACTAGAAACGTGTTGGCACGAAGCCTTGCAACAAAATGGGCTATCAAAAGATTGGATTCGCCTTTTAAATTTAAAAAGAGAAGACACTCAAGATTTTCTCAAAAATCCACCAGAACCGTTGGATCTCATTGTACCAAGAGGTGGCGAACGTCTCATCAGTTTTGTTAAAGAACATGCACGTTGTGCCGTTTTAGTAAGTGGTCGTGGCAACAATTTTATGTATGTTGCAGAAGACGCTGATTGGGAAAAAACCATCAAAGTGCTTGTCAATGCAAAAACCGATAAAATTTCTGGTTGCAACGCATTGGACAAGGTTTTGATTGA
>JBBSOJ010000166.1:0-7375 GCA_038259855.1 Flavobacteriales bacterium | reverse complement strand
TTTTTATACGTTAGTCCATAAAAAAACCACTTCGTTTTCACGAAGTGGTTTTTTTTTGATTGAACTTGATGACACTTCCAGTGGTGTCAGAGTGCCATTGATAAATTTTTGCTATGAAAGTATATCGAGACGCATTTCAAAGCGTATAGAAAACTGTTTATTTCAGCCTAAAGATGGTTCTCGATACAATTTTGGTCCCATTGCATTTCACTTAAAACACTCGAACTGACATTTCGATGGATTTTTATGCTTTGTTATGCTTCTAATATAACGGTTGCCCTAACCGTAATGAGCTTTTGCCTCAACCAAACAAGCACTTCCCTCAAGATGGGTTTCGAAATCGACTAATGATCATTAGGTTTACTGTATTCTAACATTAAAAATAGACGATCATGAAAAATCAATTCAGCCTAAACATCAAAACACCTTGCTCCGAAAATTTCAACAGCTTTGCTTCAACGCCCAACGGCGGCTTTTGTGGCTCTTGCAAGCATGACGTTATTGATTTTACAAAAATGAGTGACGAGCAGATCATCCTTCACTTCAAAAATCAAAGCAACGCAAACACGTGTGGACGTTTTAAAAGCACCCAGCTAGATAGCGCTGTTCTACAACATAAAAAAGTCAGTTTTTGGAGCGGTATTGGTTTGGCCTGTCTATCATTGTTCTCGTATCATTCAGCTCAATCCCAGAATGTGCCAATAACTGCGGCATCTCAGGACAAAAATATTTCACAGATTGAAACTTCTCAACACTTAAAAAATATTGTTGTGAAGGGCAGAGTCATTGATGATCAGTTACCACTGCCGGGTGTCAATGTAGTTTTGGAAGGGACTACCATAGGAACACAGACCAATTTTGATGGTGAATTCAAATTCCCACAATTACTCAAAAAAGGCGATGTATTATTATTTAGTTATATCGGTTTTGACACTCAAAAAGTTATCATTGAAAATTCAGAATCAGCATCGAATATCGAATTGAATGTAAATATGACTTCTTGCGAGATCGTTTTGATGGGCAAAGTGGCGGTAAAGCAAATTTACAACTCAAAAAAACACTAATTCATCATGGTAAAATTCAAATACGTCGTTCTATTCTTCTGTTTGTTTGTCAACCGGCATGGCGCTGCGCAAAAATCTGATTTTGCCACCATCGATTTTACCAGAGCAGATGAAAGAGCCTACTTATATGGCGGTAAATCCCTTGATAACCTCCCACTTCTGGTTTACGATCTCACGTCGCGATTAGATACAGATGTGGAAAAATTTAGAGCCATATATAAATGGGTCTGCGGCAATATCAAAAGTGATATACCCCAAAGTGATTTAGTCATACGCAGGCGGAAAAAACACAAAAATGATCCGAGCGAATTTTTAGAATGGAATAATCAGTATAAAAAAACAACGTTCAAAAGATTATTAAAAGACAAAAAAACGATGTGTACTGGCTACGCCTATCTTATTAAGACGATGTGCATACTCGCCAACATAGAAGCCGAAATTATCAATGGATACGGCAGAACAGCAATATCGAATGTTAAATCTTTAGATATGGTCAACCATTCCTGGAACGCAGTAAAACTGAATGACCAGTGGTATCTCTGCGACGCCACGTGGTCCAGCGGATATATTGTAAATAATAACAGTTTTGTAGAAGTTTATAACGATGGCTATTTTCTAGCAGATCCGAAGATATATGCTAAAAGTCATTTCCCAAGCGATATTAGATGGTCGCTACTAGATATAACTAATAATGCAAATTTTAGTGCCCCACCATTGATCTATGGTGAAACATTCGAACGCCAAATCATCCCAATACATCCAAAAAAGATGGATCTTGAAATTTTAATTAATGACAAAATTACGTTTCATTTTAAAACATTAGTACCTATTAAAGATGACACGATTCAACTTGTATATTATAGCGGCGCTCGTGAACATCAATTGGAGATCAGCACACTATTGAAGGATAATGATAGTATGTCATTTACACATCAATTCAAACATAAGGGCTCGTATGATGTTCATCTGAAAATTATGGAGGATATCGTGGCAACGTATACAATACAGGTGGCAAAAACGGAAATTGACGCTATCTCGCTTGTTAACCATTAGCTAAAGGCCTTAAAAAATTGTCCTGCGGATATTAATCGATTCCTTCCATGATTACAAACCCTTATATCAAAAAAGCTCTTCAGTATGAATTTTGATGTTTGATGCTATTTTAACAATCGGTAAATCGTTAGCGTCGGTTCCAAATGGATCTTCGATTTCTTCGGCAATTAACTCCAAACTTGCGAGCACATAAAAAATGAAAATCACGACCGGAATGGCATAATTTCCCAAACTGAATACATACCCGAACGGCAAAGTCATTACATAAAAGAAGATAAACTTTTTAATAAAAGCGCTGTAAGAATAGGGAATCGGTGTGTTTTTTATTCGTTCGCATGCACCGCATATATCTGTAAAAGATTGTACTTCACTATTCAAAATAAATAATTGATCACCGGTGATTTTTTTCTGCTCATACAGATCATTCACTTTTTGAAATATCATTTTCGCAACTTGGTTTGGCCTGTGTTTATGATGGTCGATTTCTAAATGTGCATCCTCAAAGAGCTGCATCGCCGTAGCGTCATTTGATAAATGTTTGGCCAATATCGACGCATACCCAGGTATCAATTTTTTAAAGTGCTCTTTATCTTTTTGATCTTTTAATATGACCGACATCTTAATTGACAAATTGCGACTATTGTTTACCAATGCACCCCATAACTTTCGTCCTTCCCACCATCGGTCATAGGCCGTATTAGTTCTAAAAACCAACAAAAGAGAAATCACAAAACCAAGCATGCTGTGCATGACCGTGACGTTATTCAATGGATTTTTTTCAGATATGTTCCAGTATTCAATTTCTAGATATCCCACGATGTACGTGTATATCCCAATAAAGAACATCATTGGAATCAGTTTTCTAAACGTGTCTGACTTATGAAACCTAAAGATAAATGTGATCCAGTCTTTTGGATTGTATTGTATCATGTGATGTATTGTTGAAAGTGCGCTAAATTAAAGAATGTTTTTTTAAATGACGTTCAAAATTCCTTAAAGACAACTGACAAATACCACCGACTTAATTATAGCGACCTATAAATAAAGTACCTTTGACATCAAATTTTAACACTAATTGAAAAACCTTATAAAGCAACTTGAACTTTTTCTAAAAGGCGCCAGCTTTGACCGAGGCATTCGGCTTGGCGTGGCGATCGTAATCCCTTTTGCGTTATTGTCTGCGATGGGCTATTTTACGTATGCGCCAGCGGTTGTTGTTGGTGCGTTTTTAAATGCGCCGGGCGATATCCCAGGCAGTATCAAGCGAAAAGTAAATGCGATCTTAATCAGTATTGGCTTAACCATGGTCATTACAGCGATCATCTTTTTTGCCAAACCATTTTTACCCTTATTATTATTGGCTATTGCGGTGATTTCTTTCTCGGTCTCCTTTATTTCTATTTATGGGTTTCGGGCATCGCTAGTATCTTTTTCTGGTTTGCTAGCCATGGTATTGGCCTTTGCCGTTGTTAAAGAAACCGCTGAAGAAATTCTATTACAAGTAGTCTTGATGGGTATCGGAGGACTTTGGTATTTGCTAGTGTCTTTTATCTTCCAACGCTTGGCACCCAAAAAAGACAACAACCAATTATTATCAGACACGTTACTTTATACAGGGCAATACCTGAAACTTCGCGCCAAGTTACTAACCAAAAAAACAAAACGTGAGGCGTTATTAAAGCAAGCGTTGATGCTTCAAAATCAAATCAATGAAAAACACGAAACCTTAAGAGAGGTTTTGCTACTTGAACGAAAACGTTCTGGTCGGTCCCACTATGATGAAAAACAGTGGCTGATTTTTCTCTCTTCCATCAATATCTTTGAATTGGTTGAAGCCAAACATCTCGATTATGATACCATAGACCATATTTTTGGCTCGCAGAAACAATTCCTCAAGCCCGCCAAAAACCTCAACAAAATCATGGGCAAACATTTGATACGCCTTTCAGAATTGTTGATTCAAAAAGATAAGATCCCGAATAAGGATCGATTACTCTATGCTTTGGACCAAGCCAGGGCAGCAATCACAGACTATATTGAATCTGTCAAACTTCCAGAAGCACGAGAAGGCGCTCTGGTACTAAAAAATCTCTATGACTACCAAGAACAGCTGCTACGAGAGATCAGGGCGATTCGACGCGTTATGGCAAATGTGAAGGATGCATCTAAAGTATCATTAAAGCGGCAGGATGCCAGTCAGTTTTTGACGCTTCAAGAATACCGACTGAATGTAGTCGTTCAAAATTTTAGTTTGGATAGCACGATGTTCAGACACGCTTTACGTTTTACGGTAGCGATGGTAATAGCGTATATGTTAGGTCGATTTCTTGACATTCGTAATACATATTGGATCTTATTGACGATTGTTGTCATCATGCGACCAAGCTTCGGACTGACCAAAGAACGCTCTAAAGATCGTATTATCGGTACGTTTATTGGTGCCGTCATTGCCATCGGAATCGTTTTGATTACACAAAACACCGTGGTGTATTCGATTATCGCCTTGGTGTCTCTGATATTGGCATTTTCCTTGATTCAGCAAAACTATAAATCGGCTGCAGCGCTAATTACCATCAGTATTGTGTTCGTGTATTCATTGATTAATCCTGATGCCTTTGAAGTCATACAATACCGCGTGATTGATACTGTCATCGGCGCCGCTATAGCTGTTGCCGCCAATTACATTATTTTACCGAGTTGGGAAGCCGACAATCTTAAACAAGTGCTACTGAATGTCCTTAAAAAGAACATCACTTACCTATTGGCTACACAGAGTTTATATCATGATAAAACAGAGCATAGATTGGCCTACAATCTCGCACGAAAGGAAGCCTTTATGGCAATGAGTAATCTAAACGCTTCCTTTCAACGTTTAACCCAAGATCCAAAATCTAAACAAAAAGAGTATCAGATTATTTATGATATGGTGACGCTCAATCAAACCATTATTTCAGCCATTGCATCCATTGGAAGCTTTATCATCAACCATAAAACAACCCCAGCTTCAAAAGAATTCAATGCCCTTGTAGACACAATTTCAGGAACTTTGCAAAGCTCGTTTGGCATATTAGAACAAACCGATACAGATATCGAAGTCGACCACCCATCAATTCAAGATGCCGAAGAAAAGCTATTGGAATCCTATAGACTATTATCCGATCAACGTGATCAAAACATTCAGAAAGGTCTAAATGAACTCGACGAAGATACCTTACATCAATTGCAAGAAGCGTATTTGATTGCCAACCACATGAGTTGGTTAAAGTCACTATCTGAAAATTTAAAAAAATCCACCTCCAATTACCGAGCTTCTATCTCAACATCTTCAGTTGAATAAATTGTTCACTTAAAAATATAATATTGATTTCTTGTGAGAAGGCACAGCAATTACTATGAAATGAAAATTTTAAAAGTAATTGATAATGAGCGATTTAATACGTAAATTGTTCCATAATTTAAATAACTATTTTATTTAGAAGTATCTGGATGTAACCAACTAGATACTAGTATCGTCCTATTACAAAAATTAATGTTCAATATGCTCGTTTAATTAAAAACGAGTTAAAATACCATGTACATGAAATCACCAACACCCATTAAAATCCTATGTGTTTTTATTCTTTTATTAGTTTCAAGGACATCGTTACAGGCACAAATGTTAGATCAACAAGTTGATGACTTACTTAAAGAAGCTTACCCTTCAGACGGTCCTGGAGTTAGTTTCTTAATTGCAAAAGATGGTAAACCCATCTATCAAAAGGCATTTGGAATGGCTGATCTTGAATTAAATATTCCTATGACACCGCAGAATGTTTTCGAAATCGGATCCATAACCAAACAATTCACAGCAGTAGCTATTTTAATGTTGGAAGAACAAGGCAAGTTGAAGATTGAAGATGACATCACCACTTACATTCCCGACTATCCTACCAAAGGGAGAAAAATCACGATTGAACAGTTACTCAATCACACTTCAGGAATTAAAAGCTATACCGGTATGGTCAATTTTATGACCAATTCGAAGATCGATTTTTCTCCAACGGAATTGATTGATGTGTTTAAAAATGAACCAATGGATTTTGAACCAGGTGAGCAATTCCGCTACAACAATTCCGGATACATTTTATTGGGATATATTATAGAAGCAACGTCTGGCCAGACTTATGAAGACTTTATTGAAAAAAATATTTTTGAGACCATAGGAATGACCAATTCACGTTACGGTCATAAATTGGCGTTAATTCAAAACCGCGCTTCAGGATATTCAGAAAATGAAAACAATTACCGAAATGCCAATTATTTAAGCATGACATTACCGTATGCTGCAGGCTCACTAATGTCTACAACGGAAGATTTATTGACATGGCAAAGTGCGTTGAACAATTATAAATTAATAACGAAAGCCAGCTATGAAAAAGCGATTCATGGGTCCACATTAAATAATGGCGATCGGATCAATTATGGCTATGGTCTAGAAGAGACGAATGTTAACGGTTCGACCAGTATCCAGCACGGCGGTGGGATTTTTGGCTATTCCACCATGGGCATTTACCTACCAGAAGAGGATGTATATGTATCAGGATTGACCAATTGCGATTGCAAGGATATTTCGGGACTTACCGCTAAAATTGCAGCGATGGCCATCGGGAAACCATTTCCAGATAAAAAAGATGCGATCACATTGTCTCAAAAAGATCTTGAAAAATGGGTTGGCGCCTATGAATATGAAGGTAATATTATACGCCATATCAGCCTAGAAAAGGGCCAATTATACAGTCAACGTGAAGGGAGTACCAAAATGGAGATCTACCCATTGACCAACACGAAATTTATATTTGAAAACGGGAACACAGCCTATCTGTTTTCTGAAAAGGATGGTACCCGTGCTGTTGAAATGTCCATAAATGGCGAAACAACTCTAGGTAAAGAAATCAATAAAACACCTCCTGCAGAAAAGATTGCGATCACCATAGCCCCCAAAAATCTTAAAAAATATAGTGGTACTTATGAAATGGCACCTGGCGTCGTGATGGAAGTAACCACAAAAGATAGTCAGATATTCGCACAACTTTCAGGGCAACCGAAATTTGAAATGTTCCCAGAACGAGAAGATGTATTTTTTCTGAAAGTCGTTGTCGCGCAGATAACGTTTCATAAAGATGATGCGGGAATAATTACAAGCTTAACACTCAATCAGAATGGACGGCAGATTCCTGCAAAAAAAATCGAATAATACCGATGTTTTAAACTTGAATCGG
>JBBSOJ010000165.1:0-7405 GCA_038259855.1 Flavobacteriales bacterium | reverse complement strand
CGATTAGGGGAAGAAACGCCAAACTCGTGGTATGTGAATCAATATGACAATCCGAGCAATTGCAAAGCCCATTTTGAAAGCACAGGACCCGAAATCTGGAAACAAACGGATGGGAAGGTTACCCATTTCGTCGTTGGTGTAGGAACCGGAGGTACCATTTCGGGGGTTGGGAGTTATTTAAAAATGATGAATCCTAATGTCAAAATCTGGGGCATCGATACTTATGGAAGTGTATTCAAAAAATACCATGAGACAGGCATCTTTGATGAAAAGGAAATATATCCCTATGTCACGGAAGGTATTGGTGAGGACATTTTACCATTGAATGTCAATTTTGGTGTGATTGACGGATTTGAAAAGGTAACTGATAAGGATGCCGCCGTGTATACGCAATTATTGGCTCAAAAAGAAGGCATGTTTTTAGGAAACAGTGCTGGCGCTGCCATCAAAGGATTATTACAGTTGAAGGATAAATTCAAAAAAGAGGATGTGGTTGTGGTGCTATTCCATGATCATGGGAGTCGGTATGTCGGCAAAATGTTCAACAATGATTGGATGAAGAAGATGGGGTATTTAGATTAATATTTTTTTGATATAAACCATTTTTATAAAACAAAAAGCCTGAATATTTTATTCAGGCTTTTTCTATATTAAATAGAAGATTGTTTATTAGCTAAAAATGTATGTTAGATTTTAATTCTAATCTCGCCTGTAGGAGTTTGATATAAATCTCCGTTTGTCAAAGAAGCGGCAGCAGCGTTATCAGCGAATACTGGTAAACCGCTAAAATTTACATCTACAGCTTTTATTTTACCAGCGACCTCTAGTTTAGTGGTTGGATTGTTGGTGCCAATACCAATATTGCCAGTAGCACCATTAATACCGTAAATAATATTACCTATACTCATTTGACCAGTGGCGGATCCCAAAGGAACTTGTGCCTGATATCCGATTGTAATATTATTTGATCCTGTTGTGACTCCAGTGCCGGAAAAATGACCTAAAAAGGTGTTTTGAATTCCTGATGTCAATGCTCCACCAGATCTAAAGCCTAGAGCAGAATTTTCTCGTCCAGTTGACACTCGATACATGGATTCAGCCCCAACGGCAGTATTCTGCTGTCCCGTTGTATTAAAAGATAATGCTTGATAACCGATAGCGGTATTATCGATACCAATATTATTATTGCCACCATTGTTACCTCCGAGAGCTTGTCTGCCAATTCCCACACCATTATTTCCTCTAAAATTTCTTCCAGCTTGTGCGCCAATGAAAACACTGAAGTTTACACCTGAACCGCTAGGCGTGTCTTGCATTGCTTGCCATCCGATTGCGACGTTTTCAGTGGCGCCTGGGGTATTTATGTTGGCCATAGATCTCCAACCGATAGCAGTATTTCTCAAGCTATTAGTGTTTACCTGAAGTGACTGAAATCCAATCGCCACATTTCCAGATCCTGAAATGTTAGCCGTTAAGGCACTATGTCCCAAAGCTGTATTTTGAGTTCCGGTAGTATTGCGGAGAGCGTTATTTCCAAAGGCGGCATTCTCACTTGCCAATGAACTGATAAGGGCTCCAACACCAAAGCTAGTGCTAGTCCCTGTAAGTCGACCAGCTCCCAAATTATTTCTTCTAAAGGAAAGATCAACATTATCTATGGTTCCAACAAAATTTACGGTTGCTGAAGTGCCTACATTACCATCTACCAGCCATCCCGAACCTCCAAATCGTACCCATGGACCAGCAGCTGTGAATAAATAATAGAAACCAGGAGATACAGAGCCATTACTCGTTGTGTTATATACAAGTTCAGAAGCAATTGGAGTGGTCACGGTTACTGTCGTTAGGTCTGTCAATGCAACACGTGGAATTAATAAACCATCCGTAGATGACGAAATATCCAAAGCGCCTTTCGGTTCCGTAGTGCCAATACCAACTTGTGCCCGTAGCGTGGTTGTTACTAAGCCAATAAGAAATAAACAAAAAATAGTTTTTAGTGTATACATTGTAATTGGAGGATAAATTAACTTTCAGGGAGTTATGATTATGAACCAAGTAGCTCGTTATAACGTGAGTTCTAACTCAAATTTTAAGCGTTTAGGTTGTTACTAAATTAATCGTAAGCCTTAACATAAACACATTAATGAGCACGACAAAAAGCATACATCGTAAAAATTATTTCTTAAAATGAGATTTCTGTACTAAACAGGAGTTTTAATTACTGATTTGACAAAACATTATTGGTAAATAGTAATGAATGATAAAGATCAAACTCGTTTTGTAGTGGTAATGTATGGTTACAAATGTTGAATTTAGCACGTAGATCTTCAATGCAAACGATTGAGTAAGGCTTCTAAGACCAAATTGTAGTGAATGTAAATTCTTTCAATATTAGATTTGTGCTAACTTAAATGTTAAAAGAATGACGATTTATTAATGATTTATGTGATATGTTGCTTTTGTTGTGATTCCAACTAACTACAATCATGTCAATTTTTGGACATGTAGCTTTACGAATATAAAACGAATGTGCTATTAGAACTAGGTTTTTGGATCTCTTCTGAACACATCTATAACATCAAAAACAATTATGCAAAAGACGATCCAGATAAACCCTGCAATAAATCCCCCAGCAATATCCGATGGATAATGGACGCCTAAATATATTCTACTGATACCGATACTTAAAATTAATAGGATCAACCCGAGAATGGTAATCATCTTCAAAAATAGATTCATTTTATACCTATAAAACAAATAAATAATGAAGCCATAGAATGCCATGGCACTCATCGCATGACCACTTGGATAACTTAAAGTTTCCACCGATACCAAATGCTCAATCCCTGGCCGCGCCCTATCAATAAAACGTTTTAAAATAAGATTGGAAACTGCTGATAGGAATAAAACGGCTGTAATCTGAACAACGTATTTCCATTTTTTGAAAATTAGTATGGAAATGAGAATGGAACTTACCAGTACGATTAGATAGCCATAAATATCTCCGACATGCGTAACAAAAATAAAATAGTCTGTAAGGTAAGAGTTGCGATAGCTAATGATATAGTCCGTAATTTGCTGGTCGTAAAGCGCAAGTGTGTCGGTCTTAAGGGTGTCTGTCAGTTCAATGAATACGTTGATGCCTCCGACAACTAAAATTAAGGCAAAAACAACGGTTATAATGTAAGGCAGGTTGGCATTGTATTGTTGAAATGTGTTAACAAGTATGTCGCGAATTTTTCTAATTAATGTCCAGACTGCCTGCCTCATGCTACTTTGAATATTAAATTTTAGTCCTTCAAAGATAGAATCATTTTTTAATCTATAATTCATCTACTGCAAAAACCTCTTCGAAATCTCAATGTCCCGTTAAAAATCCGAGGATACTTTTGTTGCTGATAGTATCAAATTCAGTATTTTTATTCTGTGCAAGAGAACTTTCTACATTACGTTTGGAAATTTAAAAAATTCAATACTTCAAGTCTAATGACGACTGCAGGAGATGTATTGACATTAGTGAATGTAGGGCAACACAACCATCATGCAGGTCCTGATTTTTTCAATGCACAGCTTAAAATTCGGGATCAACTTTGGGCTGGCAATGTCGAAATCCATATCAAATCGAGTGATTGGTATCGCCACAATCATGAGACTGATTTGGCTTACGACAGCGTAATTCTGCATGTTGTTTATGAGCATGACATCGAAATTTATAGAAGCGATGCCAGTGTAATTCCAACTTTAGAACTTAAAAACCATATCAGTATTGGTTTGATGGATCGCTACCAGAATTTACTGAATGGTCAAAACAAATATATCAATTGTGAAAATGAACTTCCGCTAGTCGATGACTTTATAATCAATAACTGGCTAGAATCGCTCTATTTTGAACGATTGGAACAAAAATCGAAGGCTATTGAACAACAGCTCATCAATTCAAAAAACGATTGGGAACGTGTGTTATTCGCTTTATTGGCGAAAAATTTTGGGCTTAACGTTAATGGGGATTCTTTTTTAAGCATGGCCATTTCTTTTGACTTTTCAATTTTAAGAAAAATTAGAGATACGCCAGAATTGCTTGAAGCTTTATTTTTTGGACAGACTGGATTGTTGGAGAATGAGATAGAGGATGTCTATCAAGCTAAGCTCAAAGACGAGTATCTCTATTTGGCACAAAAGTTCAGTTTAACCAATGCGCATGTAACTCCCTTGCAGTTCTTTAGGTTGCGAC
This sequence comes from Flavobacteriales bacterium, assembly GCA_038259855.1. GTDB lineage: Bacteria > Bacteroidota > Bacteroidia > Flavobacteriales > Flavobacteriaceae > JBPOFM01. The sequence continues at coordinate 3,174 of JBBSOJ010000165.1, read as the reverse complement.
CACCAAATTTTCCGACCATTCGATTGTCTCAATTAGCAATGCTTTATCATAGTGAAGCGAATCTGTTTTCAAAGATTATTTCGGCATCATCAATCAAAGAATTGCATGCTATTCTACAAGTATCAACATCACCTTATTGGAAGGACCATTATTCATTTGGTAAGGTTTCAAAATCGACCAAAAAGGTGCTTACAAAATCATTTATTGATCTTTTAATTATCAACACGGTATTACCACTGAAATTTTGTTACGCAAGGTTACAAGGGCACTCCGTCAATGAGACTATTTTAGGAATGATTCAGGAGTTGAAATCTGAACAGAATGGCATTGTGGAGAAATTTAATGACATCAGACCTATGCAACCATCGGCGCTGCAGTCGCAGGCTATAATCCAACTTAAAACTAATTATTGCGATAAGAACAAATGCTTGCAGTGCGCCATTGGTAATTCCCTTTTAAATATAACTCCATTTAGAAATCATAAATAATGATTAAATTGCAGCATGAATTTGTTTTACAAACCAGTACTATATTTTCAAAAGCACGGCTATTACGTATGTCAACGCATCGCAGATCGATTGGGGATTAGAGCGAAAGTCGTTAGAACTTCCTTTATGTATCTGACATTCGTTACCGTAGGCTTCGGATTTGCCTTGTATCTCTTTTTGGCCTTCTGGATACGAATAAAGGATATTATATATACCAAGCGTTCTTCGGTTTTCGATTTATAAGTCATGGCGAATCCAATCATAAGTTTTTTTCGGACGAAAATTTACATGGCAGTTTTTTTATTATTGCTACTGTTGTTTCTGGGGATTTTAGGCTTTAGATTTATTTCTTATTATTCTTGGATTGACTCCTTTTACATGACGGTCATCACTATTACAACCGTCGGTTTTGGAGAAGTCCAACCATTGGATGATGTCTCAAAACTCTTTACAGTAGGTTTAATTTTAGCAAGTGTGATCATCGTGGGTTATGCTCTGACAGTGATTACCGAATACATTTTGAGTACTAATAATTTTGAAGAACTAAAAAGGAAGAAAATGCAAAAAAAGATCGATGGGTTCTCAAATCACATTGTTATCTGTGGTTATGGCCGAAATGGTAAGCAGGCAGCGAAAAAATTGATGGCCTATAGCAAGCCTTTTGTAATCATAGAGCAGGATAAGGATATTATTGACAAGTTCCGATCCGAAGATATTCCTTTTGTTGAGGGCAATGCCAATGAAGACGATATTTTGCTACAAGCGGGTGTTAGCAGGGCCCACACCATCATATGTGCCTTGCCAAATGACGCAGATAATCTCTTTGTCGTCTTGTCTGCACGCCAACTCAATAAATCCTTACGAATTATCAGTAGGGCATCTCAAGAAACATCGTATCAAAAATTAAAATTGGCAGGCGCAAATAACGTTATTTTGCCAGATAGAATTGGTGGTGATCACATGGCATCATTGGTCGTAGTTCCAGATTTAATCGAGTTTATCGATAATCTATCAATCGTTGGGCAGTCGAATATTAATATTGAAGAAATCCCGATAGAAAAATTATATAATACCACAGATATTAAAACGATTAGGGATTTGGATTTAAGGAACAAGACGGGTTGTACCGTCATTGGTTTCAAGCATGCAAATGGCGATTATCTCGTTAATCCTGAAGCAGAACTGCGCTTGGTGCCTAAATCTAAGATCATCGTTTTGGGAAGACCAGAACAAATTCAAAAATTAAATTCACTCTATGATATTAATTAAAATGATCATCTTTTTAACAGCAGATGTTTTAGAAAACCATTTTTTTTTAGCATCTTGTCGCGTTTTTATAAGAAATATTTAACACTAACTTTCTAACTTAATTAAATACAACCCAATGAAGAAATATCTTCTTTCAATTTTAACAGTTATTTTACCACTACTGACTTATGCCCAGGAAAAAGGACTTGACGAGCAAATTAATGACGCCTTTATGCCAGTCGCTAGTTGGTGGGAAAGTCTCGTGCTTACGAAAGTGCCAATTGGCGAGTACAATATTCCCTTTGTTGTGATCCTCTTGGTGGGCGGTGCTACTTTTTTCACTATATATTTTAAAGTACCAAGTGTCACCAAATTTTGGACAGCCATAAATACGGTAAGAGGTAAATACGTGGATATTGAAAAACATGGTGTTGACAAACTTTATAACAACGATGAAAATTTAGCGGTTGAAGATATTGCAGATACCATTAGAGATGAAAGCGCTCATGGTGAAGTGTCCCATTTTCAGGCCTTGGCAACAGCAGTGTCAGGAACCGTTGGTTTGGGAAATATTGCAGGTGTAGCAGTCGCCATTGGAATGGGCGGACCGGGAGCAACCTTTTGGATGATTATTTGCGGGCTTTTGGGAATGTCAACCAAATTTGTTGAATGTACACTTGGTGTTAAATATAGGGATGTTGGTCCTGATGGCACCGTATATGGTGGTCCCATGTATTATTTGTCAAAAGGTCTAAAGGAAATTGGTTTTGGAACACTTGGTAAAATATTGGGAGTTCTATTTGCTGTATTGTGTGTAGGTGCATCTTTCGGAGGTGGTAATGCATTTCAGTCTAACCAAGCCGCAGTTCAGATTAGTACATTATTGAATCTCCAAGGTGGTGCAACAGGCGTCATCATTGGAGTAGTGCTTGCTATATTAGTGGGAATCGTGATTATTGGAGGTATCAAACGTATCGCCAGTATTACTGAAAAAATTGTTCCTTTTATGGCTGGCTTGTATATCCTGGCGTCACTGGTGATTATTTTTGCAAATATTAGTGATATCGGATTGGCGTTTTCATTGATCATTGATGGCGCATTTACGCCAATGGCAGGTCTTGGTGGGCTCGTAGGTGTACTGATAGTAGGCTTTCAAAGAGCAGCATTTTCGAACGAAGCCGGTGCAGGTTCTGCAGCGATTGCGCACTCTGCAGTCCGTACGAAATATCCAGCTTCGGAAGGGGTTGTAGCCTTATTGGAGCCTTTTATTGATACGGTTGTAATCTGTACTATGACAGCGTTAGTGATTATTTTCTTTAATATTAATGGCGCTGACCCGCAATCGGTATTTGACTATACAGCAGCACATGGTAGTAGTGTTATTTTGAAATCAACAGAATTACCAATTAGTGGTGTAGATCTAACGTCTCTAGCCTTT
>JBBSOJ010000164.1:0-7421 GCA_038259855.1 Flavobacteriales bacterium | reverse complement strand
CGTTATAAGTAATGTTGTAAATCCATCTTCGCATCAAAATTAGTTTTGATTAAAGTAAATAATAATTTACCTTTGAAATTTGAATCAAAGCGAAACTGAATGAAATGTTCTCAACTTTATCGCATATTAACAAAAGATGGTTGGTATGCCGTATCGCAAAAAGGTTCGCACGTAGAAATGCGACACAAAACGAAAAAGGGAACGATTATTTTTCCAAATCACGGAAGTCAAGAAATGGGTAAAGGATTAGAAAATAAAATTCTAAAAGACGCTGGAATTAAATAAATAGGATTATGTCAAAAAAGATAAAAGTTACAATGACAGTTGAAAAAACGAATACTGGATTTTCTGCCTTTTCAGCGGATTATCCAATCTTTACGACTGGACAATCAATTCCCGAACTGATTAACAATACTTACGAGGCGACCGAATTACATTTTGAGGACGAAAAAGTAAAAGTTGAAACGACCGACATTAGATTTGAAATAGATTTTAAGCAGTTTTTTAAGTTTTACAAGGTTTTAAATGCGAAATTTCTTGCCGAGAAAATTGGAATGAACGCCACCTTACTTTCTCAATATGTTTCAGGAACTAAAAAACCATCAGCGAAACAGACAGAGAAAATTTTAAGCGGAATACACCAAATTGGACAAGAATTGAGCGGAATAAATTTATTACAAAGGGCTTAGCAGAATGCAAAAGCACTTGTGTCGAACCGATAACTTACTTAAAGCTCTTAACCAATAGTTTCAATAATTTAACATCGTTGAATGACCCACGAATTTAAACAGCTTCTCGAAGTTGCCTTTACATGGCAATCAAAAAGCATCCGTTCAGTATTGGCGACAGTCGTTGATTTAGAAGGTTCATCATACAGAAGACCAGGCGTTCGAATGCTCATAAGTGAAGCTGGCGACATGCATGGTGCTGTAAGTGGTGGTTGTGTCGAAAAGGAAGTCCTGCGACAGTCACAATCTGTTTTCAAAACTGGCATCGCGAAAGTGATGACCTATGATGGTCGGTTTCGATTGGGTTGTGAAGGTATTTTATATATTTTGCTCGAACCGCTCCAAATTTCTGAAACGCTATTCGACACTATTCAAGACTGTTTTCTAAACCGAAAAACCTTTGCGTCAACATCCTATTTTGAACCTCAATTTATTGAAAGTAAGACCTTTGGAACACAGTTAGAAATTGATAGCAATACCTTTGGCTTACATCCCTCCTATTCATTTCAACAAAACGATAGACTCCAACTATTCAAACAAGAGTTTCAGCCCATTTTCCAACTTTATATTTTTGGTGCAGAACACGATGCCGTTCAGCTTTGTGATTTGGCCGCAAAAATTGGTTGGGACGTCCATATCATTGCGCCTCCCGATGAACAGAAAACCATTGATTATTTTAAAGGCGCCAAAACCTTATCGACACCGTTAATGGATGCAATTGATGTATCGGGCATCGGAGAAAATACGGCCGTCATCTTAATGTCGCACAGTTTTAATAAAGATGTGCAATACCTTTTGGCACTCAAAGACACGCAGCCCACCTATCTCGGCCTTTTAGGACCAAGCAATCGTAGGGAACGCCTGTTTTCTGAATTATTGAATTATGCACCAGACATGCCCTACGACTTTTTTGAACGCATGCATGGCCCTACAGGATTGAACATTGGTGCAGAAAGTCCTGCGGAAATCGCATTATCCATAATTGCCGAAATCTTGAGCGTTATTAGGGACGTTGACGTAATGTCATTAAGAGAAAAATCAGGAAAGATTCATGAGTAACATCCATGCGCTTTTGATGGCGGCCGGTGCTTCACAAAGAATGGGTTCTCCAAAACAACTATTACCTTGGGGAAATAGTACCTTAATCGAGCATCAAATAACGAGGCTACAACAAGCAAATATTGGAGTTTCTGTGGTGTTGGGAGCTCATTTCGAATTGGTTCGCACTGCTATTTCGCATCTGAATGTCTCTGTTTTCTTTAACGAACATTGGCAAGAAGGCATGGGCAAGTCCATAGCACATGGAGCCCAGGAACTCGTTTCAAAAAAAGCAGGATTTCATGGTATCCTCATCGCGTTGGTAGACCAACCTTTGATTTCAACAAACCATTATCTTAAAATGGCATCGTATTTTGACCCAAGAACGCGTCAAATTATTGTTTCCCAGTCAGACACTGGCATTACAGGTCCGCCGGTCTTGTTTGATGCGTCGTATCTTGAAGAATTAATGACTTTACAAGGTGACGACGGTGCAAAACCCGTCATTAAAAATCATTCTCAACATACTATGTTCATGCAATCGGACGATGATTTAGATGACATGGACACAGTAGAAGGCTACCGAAGGATGCTGAAACGGTCTAACCGCCAATCCTAATCATACTTCTATTTTCGGTATGTTCTTTGGGATCTTCAAATTGTTCTGGTGTCGAAAGTCCGCCACGCATCGCAAATTTCCCAAAGACAGCTTTTTGAATGATGGGACTAATGTCTGTCCCTGCTCTAAACGGTGTCAACAAATCACTTTCAGTGGCAGAAAATAGGCAGTTTTTCAATTGTCCATTGGCCGTTAAACGGATTCGGTTACAGCTATCGCAAAATGGATTCGTAACCGTCCCAATGATTCCAAAAGTGCCTAGATGTCCGTGAATTTTAAAGTTTTTAGTGGTGTCGTGCGGTGCATCCTGCAAACGAATAACGTCTGCTTCATTAAAATGCTGTTTTATGTGATCTAACACCTCATTATAGGACACGGTTTTCTCACGGTTCCATTCATTGCCGTCAAAGGGCATAAATTCGATGAACCGAACGGTCACTGGATAGTTTTTCGTAAAGTTGATAAAATCTATTATTTCATCATCATTCACACCTTTTATCAAAACCACATTGATTTTAACATGGAAACCTGCGTCCATCAACTTGAACATATTATCATACACACGCTGAAAATAATCGCGAAAGGTTATTTTTTTAAACTTCTCCGCATCCAATGTGTCCAAACTCAAATTGATAGTATGGACGTTATGTTTCTTCAATAAATCCATATATCTATCGACGGTAATTCCATTGGTGGTTATGGACATGTTGATGGGCAATGTCGCCAACTGTTCCAATATCTGCGGAAAATCCTTGCGCAATAAAGGTTCACCTCCCGTAAACCGGATTTTATTAACACCAGCGGCTACAAATAATTTGGATATTTCAAAAATCTCATCCGCAGTCATCAAATGGTCTTTGGGCAATAACGGTACGCCTTCTTGAGGCATGCAATACGAGCAGCGTAAATTGCAGCGTTCCGTCAAGGAAATTCGCAGATAGGTATGCTTCCTTCCAAAACTGTCTGTTAATATGTGATTGGTGTTATTCATTTAATGTTTTGCTCCTTTTAAAATGTCAAATAAATGTAATACGGCTGGAAAAATAGCCTGTATCGATTCCTTGGCACCTTTGGTAGACCCAGGCACGGCAATTACCAAACTGTCACCTATTAAACCTGCCACACTTCTAGATAACATGGCAAATTGAGTTCTATTTTGTCCATAACTTCGAATGGCTTCTTCAATCCCCGAAATGCGCGTATCCAAAAGGGGTTCGATGGCTTCAGGTGTATTATCCCGTGGGGACAAACCGGTACCACCTGTAAAAATGATCAACGGAATGCCTTGTGCCACCAAACTTTTCGTTTTATGTTGAATGGTGTCGATATCATCAGGAATCACTTCATAATGAGCAATCGATACCTTGTGCGTTTCCAACAGCTCCATGATCGCTTTCCCAGCCTTATCTTCGTTGGTGCCCTTCGAAATGGAATCAGAACATACGATAACAGCCCCCTGAATCAATGTTTTCGAAATTTTAAAGTCTGACTTTCCTCCTCTTTTTTCCAGTAATTTAATGTGATGAATTTCCACCCCTTTATCAATGGGCTTTAGCATATCATACATATTGAGCGCTACGATGCTCGCACCGTGCATCGCTTCCACCTCAACGCCTGTTTTGTAAATGGTTTTGACTGTTACGCTTATTTGGATGTCTAACCCAATGATGTCATAGGATATTCCTGCATATTCAATGGGCAAAGGATGACAATCTGGAAGCAATTCAGGTGTTTTTTTGATTCCCAATAGTCCTGCAGCTCTGCTCATTTCAAAAACGTTCCCTTTTGGAACCAATCCATGCTCAATGGCATCAATGGTATTTTGATGACTCACGCGAACAGTTGCCTGGGCCGTTGCGATACGAAGCGTATTGCTTTTATGTGTTATATCTACCATGGCCTACTGATTGACTTTCCATTGATGGGTGGCATCTTCGAAGCGTTCTTTACCAAAAATCGGAAGTTTCGCTTTAATGGCATCAACTAAAAAAGGCATAGCTTCAAACACACTTTTACGATGCCCAGAAGATACAAAAACGAATAGGCAGATCTCTCCTACTTTGACTGTGCCGATGCTGTGATAAATATGCATGCAGTTTAAGTCGAATTTCTCAAAAACGTCCTCCCGAATGTCATGGCAAACGCTATTGGCCATTTCTTGTTGCGCTGTAAATTCAATTGCCGTCACCGTACGATCGTCAATAACATCGGCCCGTACCTGACCCAAAAAAATATCGTGCGCCCCAATCCCAGTTTTAGACTGATGAGAGGCAATGGACTCTGCAATTTTAGCCGGCGAAATAGCACCTTCTATAAATATGTTTTTTATACTGTGTGTCTTCATTTGTTTTGTGTTAACCACCGCTTCAGTTCGTGAGCGCCTTCCTTTAAACTGAAGCAATTCATCAGGCCGCTCTCTATCGCCAAATTGGTTGCTTTCTGACTTCGAATGCCTGATTGACAGAAAAAAATATGTCTTTTACCATCGTTTTGGAGATTTTGAGAACTTTCAAAACTGCTTAAAGGCATTTTCAAAATATGTTCACCATATAGTTCTGGTGTTTCCCCATTCTCCCTCACATCTATCCAAACAATGTTGTCAGTAGCTTCGATAGTGTTTAATGATAGGCTAGTTGTAAAGATACAATCATCCGTAGAAACTGCTTTTGGTTTAACATTCTTTTTTACACCCTTAATGATGGCTTCATTTCTAGGAAACTTCAAGATTCGCTGTTGGTACGTGAGTGTATTGAGAAACAAAATCTTTCCACTTAAAACCTCACCAATACCTAAAATAATTTTAAGCACTTCTGTAGCTTGCAACAAACCGATGATGCCCGGTAATACCCCCAAAACGCCTGTATCATTGCAATTGGGGACTTCATTCTTTGCGGGCGGATTTGGAAATAAACACCGATAACTAGGGCCGTTTTGATGATTGAAGACAGACACCTGTCCTTCAAATTTGTATAAGGCGCCAAATACCATGGGTTTATCCAATAATAAACACGCATCGTTGATCAGATATCGGGTGACGAAATTATCAGTGCCATCGACAATGATATCGTATGGTTTGAGAATGTTTAGGCAATTATCTACCGTTAATGCGGTTGTGTACGCTTCAACTATAATATCTGGATTTAAGTGTTGCAATTGTTGCCTCGCGACCTCTGCTTTGTGCTTTCCGACATCATTAGCCGTATAAAGAATCTGACGGTGCAAATTGGAAACAGAGACAGTATCAAAATCGACAATGCCTAACGTGCCGATACCAGAGGTTGCCAAGTATTGCAAAATGGGACAGCCCAAACCACCAGCACCAACAACCAACACTTTAGCGTTGCTCAATTTCTGCTGACCAGAACTGCCCACTTCATCCAATTGAATATGTCTACGATACCGTTCGTTCATTAGCCACCTGAAAATGGAGGAAAGACATCCAACGCTCGTGTTTGGAGTGTGTCTTCCTGTTGTAATATGCTGTTGTTTTCTGCCAATTGATAAGTCATGTTTTTAAAAGCAGGATGGGCTTTTTCCAAAGCAGTTTTGACACCCACCACAGACGATTCTTCAATCGTGATATCTTCCGAAGTGCGTCCCGTGAGCTCTATCAATTTACCGAAATAGGTTACTGTTATGTTCATTTTATAATTTTGTATATCGAATATAGCTTAAATGGACTTAAGACTAAAGGGAGGTAGGACTTATGACCACATATTTTGGAATAAAAATATGTTTTCTTGATAGTGTAATTATCAAACGTCCTACGTCCATTCGTCTAACGTCTTACCTCATTTCGCATTCGTCAAAAAAAAATATTAAATGTATCGTTCCTTATATATGAGCTGTGGCGTGTTTTAGCACGAACCTCTCCATATATAGACTAACTTTGGGAAATCCAGAGATTTTCCAAATGGGCACAGACCAAGCCATAGCATATATACGGTTTGTTGTGATGAGTTTTTTTATTCGGTTATAGGAATGTCAATCCAATTCTTCTATTCAATCCTTGTTCAAAAATTCGTATTAATGTCGAAAGTTGAATATTTCCTTTTCCATTTTCAAGTTTCGATATATAACTTTTTTTTGTCCCAGCTCTTTCCGCAAGCTGTTCCTGCGTAAGGTTTGCATCTTTTCGAGCGGATTTGAGCATTTCACTAACAATAAACATTTGAGCGCCTTTCTCGTATTTATTTCGACTTTCAGTTCCTATTTGGCCATGTTCTAACTCAATTAGCTCTTCAAAATTCTTGATGTCCTTATATTTTTCCATAATTTTTATTTTTTGTTTTGAAAGTAGTCTTTCATTAATTGTTCCGCTTTCGCGATTTCCTTTTGTGGTGTCTTTTGGGTCTTTTTTTGGAATCCATTAAAAAGTACTACAAGTTGTCCTTCATCGAAACAGCAAAATATTCGATATATGTTTGATTGGTATTCAACTCGGATTTCATAAAGTCCGTTGGTTCCAGTTAAATGTTTTAAAAACTTTTCGGGAACACGGTCAACTTGTTTAATCAATTCGAAAACGTATTGAATTTTTCCTTTTATTTTTTGATTCTGTTTTTGGTAGAATTCAATAAAGTGTTTTTCGTGAAAGATGATTTTCCTAATCATTCCACAAAGTTATCTTAAAGGATAACAATTTCCAAATTTTTTTATGATATTGTTGTGTAGTCAAATGCACCACAACATCGGACAACAATTAAAAAAATAATAATTTAAGAGACGCCGTCGTCAATACGAAGGCTAAAAAATACTCTAAAAATTTGTTGTTCCACTTTCTGCTGCCCATATACGCGCCACCCATACCACCAATGACTGCGATGACGACCATCAGTCCGGACAATGGCACCAATGTGATGCCACTACTAAATTGCCCCAATAAACCTGCAGCAGAATTCACCCAAATAAATAAGGCCGATACCGCGGCCGCGTGTTTCATATTACCCCCATGTAGCACTAAAATAAGCGGGGTCAAGATAATGCCGCCACCCATGCCAAACAAACCCGAAAAAAATCCCACTGCAAGACCCAAT
>JBBSOJ010000163.1:0-7498 GCA_038259855.1 Flavobacteriales bacterium | reverse complement strand
TTATGTATCCAACGGGCAAAATGTATGGATTGAATGTTACCAGCTACGTTGATGAACGCAGTGATCCTATAAAATCCACGATTGCTGCGAGTAAATATCTCGCAAAATTGTATGAGATATTTGGCGATTGGGATTTGGCCTTGGCCGCCTATAATTCAGGTCCAGGAAATGTCAATAAAGCCATCCGACGTTCAGGAGGATATCAAAACTATTGGAATTTGAGACCACATTTACCGAGGGAAACGGCAGGTTATCTCCCAGCATTTTTGGCAACAATGTATATTTTTGAATATGCAGAAGAGCATGGTTTTAAAAAGTCGTCCTCTCAATATCGCTATATGGAAACCGACACCATACACGTGAAGCAAACGATAAGTTTAGACCAAGTGTCTGAATTGATGGACTTACCCATTGAAGAATTACAATTTCTTAATCCTGCATACAAATTGGATATCATACCTTACATTGAAGGGGAAAACTATACGTTACGATTGCCGAGACATGCTATTGGTAAATTTGTTACCAATGAGAAAGAAATTTATGCCCATGTTACCGAAGAATCCAACAAACGTGAAAAACCGATGCCTCAATTATTTGAGGAGGAAAGTAGGACAACCTATAGAGTTAGATCGGGTGATTATCTGGGTAAAGTAGCTCGCCAATATGGGGTAAGGGTAAGTGACATCAAAAAATGGAATGGGTTGAGAAGTAACAATCTTAATGTTGGCCAGAAACTTAAAATATATACAAAAGGTTCTGCAGCAAGCGCAACACCAGTAGTGGCGAGTTCGGTTTCAAAATCAGCAGTATCGAATAGTTCGAAAACATATAAAGTGAGAAATGGTGATTCGCTTTGGAGCATCTCACAAAAATTTTCTGGTGTTTCTGTTGATGATATTAAAAAATGGAACGATATTAGTGGTAACAACATTAAGGTTGGAACTACTCTGAAAATTTCAAGATGAAATTTGATTCACTGATAACGTAAGGTCAAAGAATCAAAATTTTAGGTGTTCCATTTGCCGTGTCACAAAAACTCAAACAATCAAATGAAACATTTATTTACTCTAATTTTAATTTCCTTTATACTAACAGGTTGTAACGATAACAATTCAAATCAGAAGCTCGTCCCTAAATCTTCTGGAAGAATTAATAATCTATTGGTTGTCGCAGATAACATTCTTTGGGAAGAAAATGTTGGCGAGGCCATTCGCGAAATATTTGCTGCTCCGGTCCCAGCTCTGAATCAAGAAGAGCCCTTATTTACCATCAGTCAAATGCCACCGCAGGTATTCTCTGGGTTTGCCGCTAAAAATCGGATCGTTTTAAAAATCGAAAAAGGAAAATCTGCCGATGTTTCCATCGGTGACGACATATTTGCAAAGCCTCAAACTTTAATAGTAGTCTCCGGACAAACTGATCAAGAGATTATTGATCAAATGAAAGCAAATTCAGAGAAAATCATTCAAGCTTTTAAAACGGAGGAAATTAAAGAACGACAGCGTCAGATTAAGATATCGTTGTTTGATACAGAACCAATACAGAACGAGTTTGGAATCGATATTAAATTTCCGACTGCCTACAGAATTGCAACTCAAGAAGAAGGTTTTATTTGGATCAGAAAAGATATTCCCACGGGTAATATGGATTTTATGATTTATGAAGTTCCAATGAATAGTATTCGTAAAACCGACAGTACGACCGTTGGTGATATTATCAGAATGAGGGACTCTATAGGAAAAATGCACGTTCAAAGTTCAGTGGAAGGTGCTTATATGATTACTGAAGAAGCATATGCTCCCTATGTTTTTGAAACCAGTATCAATGGAAAACCGACGATTGAAACAAGAGGGATTTGGGATATGAAAAATGCATTCATGTCAGGACCATTCATCAATTATGCCATTGAAGATAAGGCTAATAACCGATATGTCGTTGTAGAGGGATATGTATTCGCTCCTTCTGTTGAAAAACGGGACCATATTTTTGAGCTTGAAGCAATTTTAAGATCTGTAAAAATTCTTTAGAAAAAATAAAGACAACAACAAAAAAAGCCAACATCTCTGTTGGCTTTTTTGTTTATAAAATAGGATACTTTACTCTTTGCTGTCTGAAGTTGTTTTCTTCTCATTTTCCTCTTTGCTGGCATCCTTAAATTCTTTGATACCGCTTCCTAAACCTCTCATCAATTCAGGAATTTTCTTCCCGCCAAACAGTAATAAAATTACGACGGCGATCAATACCCATGATCCAGGACCAATTGCCAAAACTATACTTGCTGCTATCATAACATTTAAATTTGAGGTACAAAGTTAACGATTAAACTTTAAACTATATGTTAAAATCAAACTTTAGAATAATACCAATCAGATTAAGGCGATTTTTAATTAATTTTGCGATCCATGGCAAGGAAACCCAAAGATAAGAAATTTGCAAAAAAATTACTTCATAAGTACCGTTTAGTGGTACTTAACGAAGATACGTTCGAGGAACGATTTGCAATTAAACTTACAAGATTAAACGTGTTTGTCATTGTGATGTTAACCTCCATCATCCTTATTGCAGGGACCACATTTTTGATTGCATTTACATCTTTAAGAGAATTTATTCCAGGGTATTCTTCGGCCAGACTAAAAAAACAAGCGACACTGCTAAACTATAAGACCGACTCACTTCAACAAGTGATGTCGCTGAACGAACAATATTATGCATCCATTAAGCGTGTATTGACTGGAGATGTCAACACAGTGCAATTCAACCGTGATTCAGTGATTGATGCTGCAGGACAAGATATCGCAAAAATGAAAATATTGGCGTCTAAAGAAGACTCTTTGTTACGGGATAAAGTAGATAAAGAGGATAAATACAATCTTTTCGAAAACAATGTTTCAGGCTCTAATTTTTTATTGTTTCCACCAGTAAATGGAACTATATCTGAACCATATGATCTTAAATCCAGACATTATGCCGTAGATGTTGTCGTGGCAAAAGATACGCCTGTAAAGGCGACTGCTGATGGCACTGTCATATTTGCTGAATGGACTGTTGAGACAGGCTATGTCGTTATTATTGAACATAGCCAAGAGTTGATCTCCGTATATAAGCATAATGCGTCCTTAACAAAGCGACAAGGTGATTTGGTTAAGGCCGGCGAAGTTATTGCCATGGCTGGAAATTCGGGAGAATTTACTACCGGACCGCATTTGCATTTTGAATTATGGAGCAAAGGGTATCCGATTAATCCTACTAATTTCATTGATTTTAAATAATGATGTCACTAAAATCAGTTCTGGCCAAACCGTTTGCCTCTTTCATTAAAAAATCTATTTCAAAATGGGCCAATAATCCTGTGGCAACCCAAAATGACGTATTTAGAGATCTAATTGAAAACGCAAAGCACACACAATTTGGTAAGGATCACCGATTTTCAAGCATTCGAACCTATGAGGATTTTGTAAAACGCGTTCCAATTCGCGACTATGAAGACCTCAAACCTTATGTAGAACGCGTCGTTGCGGGAGAACAAGATATCCTCTGGAAAGGAAGACCACTTTATTTTGCAAAAACTTCGGGTACCACATCTGGTGCAAAATATATACCCATCACTAAAGAAAGTATGCCAACGCATATAAAAGCGGCTCGGAATGCCATTTTGATGTACATCGCCGAAACGGGAAATAGCAGTTTTGTGGATGGGAAAATGATTTTTTTACAAGGAAGTCCTGTTTTGCATAAAAAGAACGGGATTCAACTTGGGAGGTTGTCCGGTATCGTGGCTCATTATGTACCAAAATATCTTCAAAGCAATAGAATGCCGTCATGGGAAACCAACTGCATTGATGATTGGGAAACCAAAGTGGAAGCTATTGTTGAAGAAACGCTGCCAGAAAACATGACAGTTATTTCGGGGATTCCTTCGTGGGTGCAGATGTATTTTGAAAAGATTAATCAAAAAACAGGTAAAAAAGTAGGCGAGGTATTTGAGAATTTCAACCTATTTATCTTTGGAGGTGTTAATTATGAGCCTTATAGAGCAAAATTTGAGAGCCTCATAGGGCGAAAAGTTGATAGTATTGAATTATACCCTGCTAGCGAAGGATTTTTCGCGTTTCAGGACCAGCAGAATGAAAAAGGCATGCTGTTGCAATTGCAATCTGGAATTTTTTATGAATTCGTAAGAGCTGATGAATTTTTTGACAAACATCCCAGACGAATCACCATAAAGGATGTTGAGATCCATGTGAACTATGTGATGATCATTTCTTCAAATGCTGGACTATGGGCGTATAACATTGGGGATACAATTCAATTTACATCAACAGCACCTTACAAAATTATCGTATCCGGCCGTATTAAACATTTTATATCGGCCTTTGGAGAACACGTCATCGGGAAGGAAGTTGAGCAGGCTTTAAAAGATGCCATTGAAGGTACAGAATTGCAAATTTCGGAATTTACGGTAGCTCCGCAAATCAGTCCAACTGTAGGTTTGCCCTATCACGAATGGTTTGTTGAATTCGAAGAAGCACCAAAAGACCTTTCCAGACTGCAGCATAAAATTGAAAAATCACTCCAAGAACAAAACTCTTATTATTTAGATTTAATAAGTGGCAAGGTATTACAACCTTTAAAAATAACCTTGGTTAAAAAGAATGGGTTCCAAGACTATATGAAATCCATAGGTAAATTGGGAGGTCAAAATAAGATACCAAGACTCTCGAATGATAGAGCGATTGCCGATGCGTTGTTGGAACTTAATTTAACTAAATAATACTATATTTGCAGGCTAAAGACGACTATGGGTACTAAAAAACAGCACGCTAGAACGAGAGCTCAAGAAAGCTCAAATGCCATCGAAAGGATGTATATTACCATGCGTCATTTATTTAACCGTGGGTTTTATAAACCTATGGGTATTTCTGGCGAGACGCTTCGAGAAGCATTACTATTACTACGTCCTGAAATTTATGGTTCCATTGGGGAAGAAAAAGCTGAATTGGAGGGATTGTTATATGTCATTGACCGCCTTCCACACGGCATAGAAGAATGCACCTTTATCAATCTTACCAGTGATGAAGGGTACAGCAATTCACATTTTAAGGCTATCATTCCGCCTAAAAGACGCCGTAACTGTTTTCGTATAGACGAAGAGCAGATGAACATTGAGATTACCAGAGGGCGTTCTGAAATCTACGACATATTAACACACCTCACGTTTATGTTCGTCGAATCCCATAAAATCAGCAAACGTGTGCTTATTGATGATCAAGGTACCACGACTAGAGATTGGATAAAACTTGAAAAGGCAGTAACTTCAAATAAAGAGTTGACGCTCCAAGAAAGAGAGATCGCCATAACGCATACGGCCAATATTCTCGGTAGAACCTTTAATGAATTAACCTTGGCTTATGATTCGTTTTCATTACCAAACCAACCAGACCGCCTTTTGCATCTTGTTTATTGGTTGGGAAAGTTAGCTTTAGAAGAAGTGGTCCATAACAATAGACGCACTGTAACTTTCAGTCCTGTTTTGAGGGAGCGTTTAGGGCATCATATCCACGGGGAAATTTGGGCAGACACAATCAAGGATGCATTAATTCAAAACAATCTTATTGAGCGTCCTATACACATTATCAGTGCCAACATGCACAGTGTCATGAATTCCTTGTTCGCTCCAAATGCGCTTAAACCATTGTCATCAAAAAAATCGATTTTTGAGGTTTACGAAGCATTGAGTCAAAAAGACAATCAGTCTTTACGAAATAAGGTGACCAAAGAAGCGTTGCAAAACGGGATGATTTACATTCCGGATGCCGCAGGCACCTACATAGATGTTCAAATTTTTGATACAGCCAAAATTGATTTTAGTAAAACTGATATAGAGTATAAAGGAGATCTTGAAAGTTCTAACATGCCTGTAATATTTGTAATGGATTATGCTTTTGGGGAGCAGGCTTATGAGACAATGGACGAACTCCTTAAACCTATTAAGGTCAATGGGAAAAAGGTTCACCTCAATGTGGAATCAGTTTCGATCATGGGAAAAGCCGGAATTTTGGATGGTGGAAAGGGCGATATCATGATTCCATCGGCCCATATATTCGAGGGAACTGCGGACAATTATCCATTCGAAAATGAATTATCGAAAAGCGATTTTGAGGATTGCGGTATTCACGTTTGTGAAGGTTCCATGATTACCGTTCTGGGAACCTCTCTTCAAAATAAGGAAATTCTAAAGTTTTTCTTTAACTCAACTTGGAACGTGATTGGTTTGGAAATGGAAGGTGCACATTATCAGAAAGCCATTCAGGCTGCTGCAAAGGTGCGTGGAAGTATAAATCCCAATGTAAAAGTGAGATATGCCTATTACGCAAGTGACAATCCGTTAGAAACAGGAAGTACGTTGGCTTCAGGGGGATTAGGAACCTCCGGTGTCAAACCAACCTATCTGATTACAAGAAAAATTTTACAACAAATTTTTAAATAGTTTTAAAATGGAGACAAAACCACCAAATAATAATACGTCCGATGATGTCGATTTAGGGCACGTTTTTAATGCGATCGGAAGATTATTTGAAAGATTATTTAGGTTTATAGGCTCGATTTTCAAGGGAATTTTAGCCTTCTTTATATTTTTCCTCAAAGTTATTATTGCGAATATTGTTATTATAGCTATTGTTCTTGGTTTGGCATTTGCCATAGGATTTTTTACGGAAAAAGTTAAAAAACCTGTGTATGAAGCAAGTATGATAGTCAAACCATATTTTGATTCTAAATACCAGTTAATCAGTAGTATTGATTATTTCAACTCATTGCTGAATGAAAAGCGATATGATTTAGTATCCGATATTTTTGAAATTAGCGAAGAAGAAAGTCAATCGTTAACAAAATTTGAGGTTAAAGTTGGTCCCGAAACAAAGAATGATTTATTAAGACAGTATGATGAATATCTAAAATCTTTAGATAGTTCTAGAGCAAATACTGTTACCTATACTGATTTCGTTGAGAATAGAGATATATATTCTAGTGAGTTATTTCTTGTAACTGCGAAGTCACGTAAAAAGGATATTTTCAGAAAGCTGGAAGGGAGTATCGATGCAATTTTTTCAAATAGCTACTCAATTGAACAAAAGGCCAAACGGGATCAGATTCTGAAAATAAAGAAAGAGACTTTCGAAAAAGATCTAGAAAGTATGGATTCCTTACAATCATTATATTCAAATGTCATCCGAAAGGAAGCTGATAGAGGAACAGTTTCAGTAAATGTCCAAGGGCTTTTACCCATGCAACAGGAGAAGGCAGAGACTAGAGAATTTGATGTACTCATTATTGGAATGAGAACAAGAGACTCGATAAAATTATTAGATCAGATGGAAGTTGAGGAAAACAGTTATTTTGAAGTACTGTCTCGTTTTCCGGAGGTTGGAAAAAAGAAATCTGACATTTTTTCTAAAGATTGGTTCATGTATCCTGCATTCGCTTTTATCGGACTTTGTAT
>JBBSOJ010000162.1:0-7544 GCA_038259855.1 Flavobacteriales bacterium | reverse complement strand
TTGAAATAACATTGCAGGGAAGAGAATTATTGACCTCTATTTCTGATAATTTCAATGACGATTTGGTTAAAAATATCACTCAAATTGAGGCGCAACAATTAAGTGATTTATTGGATAAAATGCGTTGAGTAAAATTTAAAAATAGTGTTTACCTAAACATTTAAAATGTAAAAATCATGAAAACAGTAATACATAGAGCAGATAGTAGAGGCTCCGCAAATCATGGATGGTTACAAGCCAATCATTCTTTTAGTTTTGCAAATTATTTTGATAAAGACAAACTTCAATTTGGAGCTTTGAGAGTGCTTAACGACGATATTATAGCACCAAAAATGGGTTTTGGAACACATCCACATGACAATATGGAAATCATAACGATTCCATTGAGTGGAAGTTTAAAGCATCGTGATAATATGAAATATGATTGGCAGGCAGTGGAAGCGGGGGAAGTTCAGGTGATGTCCGCTGGAACGGGCGTTGCACATTCTGAAATAAATGGTAGTAACGATACCCACCTTAATTTATTTCAAATTTGGATACTGCCAAACAAACGAAATGTTGAGCCGCGTTATGGTCAAAAACAATTTGATGAATCAGCCAGAAGGAATCAGCTCCAAACAGTCGTATCCTCCATTGATAATCCGGTAGACGGTAGTTTATTGATTCATCAAGATGCCAAAATTTCCAGGTTGGATTTGTCTAACGGAAATTCTTTTGATTATCAGATCAACGGAAGAAATCAGGGCGTATATCTAATGACCATTGAAGGGGAAATCTCAATAGAAGATTCGACGCTCGGAAAACGCGACGCGATAGGTATCTCCTCTACAGATTCTTTTAAAATTACGTCAAATGACGATTCAAAATTACTACTGATAGAAGTTCCGATGAGTTAATTGTTACTTTATAGATTGTAAAAAGCATCCTGATGAGGATGCTTTTTTTATTTAAATTATACGATATTTGTAGTTCCCTTAAAAATTAAGATATGTCAATGAATAAAAATACGGTGTTGGCTTGGGCTACTACCATAATGATCATAGTTGGAGTTGGATTGATTGCTCTGGGCGCGTTTCGTTACTACGAGGTCGCTGGCTACGGTTTTGCAGCTGTAGGGATCGGATTTTTTGCGATCGCCTGGGTATTTAATGCACTAAAAGGAAGAATGTAATTCAGAAGGTAGTCTTCAGTCGGCATTATGCAGTCTGAAATTTCCACGAACAACTTGACAACTCCACAACAAACACAAACAACATGAGCGACGATAAAAAAGTTATTTTCTCAATGCGAGGTCTTACAAAGACTTTTAAAGGTGCTGATACACCTGTTTTAAAAAACATCCATTTAAGTTTTTTCTATGGTGCCAAAATTGGGATACTCGGTCTCAATGGGTCCGGAAAATCGACTTTATTGAAAATCATTGCTGGAATTGATAAGAACTATCAAGGCGATGTGACCTTTCTACAGGATTATTCCGTGGGGTATTTGGAGCAAGAACCACAATTGGACGACAGCAAGACCGTTATGGAAATTGTTCGTGAAGGCGCTGCGGAAACCGTAGCGATCCTAGATGAGTACAATAAAATAAACGATATGTTCGGTCTGGAGGAAGTGTATTCTGACCCAGACAAAATGCAAAAGTTGATGGACAAGCAAGCTGTTCTTCAAGATAAAATTGATGCTTCTGGCGCTTGGGAACTCGATACCAAACTCGAAATCGCCATGGAGGCCTTGCGAACCCCAGATGGCGATAAGAAAATCGCCAATCTTTCCGGCGGTGAGCGTCGTCGCGTTGCCTTATGTCGCTTATTGTTGCAAGAACCTGACGTTTTATTATTGGATGAGCCGACGAATCACTTGGACGCAGAATCCGTACATTGGTTAGAGCAACATCTATCGCAATACAAAGGAACCATCATCGCCGTCACGCACGATAGATATTTCTTGGACAATGTTGCGGGTTGGATTTTAGAATTGGATAGAGGTGAAGGCATTCCTTGGAAAGGAAATTATTCCTCTTGGCTAGACCAAAAATCAACCAGAATGGCGCAAGAAAGTAAAACAGCTTCCAAACGTCAAAAAACCTTGGAGCGTGAGTTGGAATGGGTGCGTCAAGGAGCAAAAGGGCGTCA
Organism: Flavobacteriales bacterium; assembly: GCA_038259855.1. Lineage (GTDB taxonomy): Bacteria > Bacteroidota > Bacteroidia > Flavobacteriales > Flavobacteriaceae > JBPOFM01. The sequence goes on along the minus strand of JBBSOJ010000162.1, from coordinate 5,412 downwards.
GACCAAACAAAAAGCACGTTTGAACAACTACGATAAGTTAATGAGCCAAGACCAAAAACAGCTTGACGAAAAACTTGAGATCTACATCCCGAATGGGCCTCGTTTGGGAACAAATGTCATTGATGCCATTGGAGTGAGCAAAGGTTATGAAGATAAACTCTTATACGATAATCTAAACTTCAAATTGCCACAAGCTGGAATTGTGGGTGTCATCGGACCAAATGGTGCTGGTAAAACAACCATTTTTAGAATGATTATGGGTGAAGAGACTGCTGATAAGGGCGAATTCAAAGTTGGCGACACCGCACAATTGGCGTATGTTGACCAAAAACATAGCAATATCGACCCAGAAAAATCTATTTGGCAAAATTTTAGTGATGAGCAGGAATTGGTTATGATGGGAGGAAAGCAAGTCAATTCCCGTGCATATTTAAGCCGATTCAATTTCTCTGGAAGCGAGCAGAATAAAAAGGTGAAATTACTTTCTGGAGGTGAAAGAAACCGTTTGCACCTCGCAATGACCCTTAAAGAAGAAGGTAATGTATTACTTTTAGATGAGCCTACCAATGATTTAGATGTCAACACCTTAAGAGCATTAGAGGAGGGTCTTGAAAACTTCGCTGGTTGTGCGGTAGTCATCAGTCACGATCGATGGTTTTTGGATAGAATCTGTACCCATATACTAGCGTTTGAAGGTAATTCTGAAGTATACTTCTTTGAAGGTGGTTTTAGCGACTACGAAGAAAATAAAAAGAAACGATTGGGTGATGTGGCTCCGAAACGAATTAAGTATAAGAAGTTGGTTCGATAGGTTGACATGTCGAATTTGATATTCAAATTTATACATTTATGATTCTCGAATTCGCGTGAGGGATAGGAGTGGAAAGCCCACAGGCTTGCCGATTTTTATCGGCAAGGCGAGGACTTGTAACGCATAGCCCGAACCTTTTCGGGACACGCCCAAACAATCCTTCAACTATCAAAATTAATGTTTTCGCTACATAATATCAGTTTCTAAACCATTTAATATAAAATTTAAAACAAAAAAATCCTGCGATCGCAGGATTTTCTATTTTATTTCAGGAAGACAGTTTAATGAGTTTCAAGAGCCTTCAATTATGTTTTGAGTTTGTGTGCTTTGTAAATATTTATGACCAATAAAATCAATAGTGTAACAACCGCAATCGATAAAATACTGACCATTTTACTTAAATCTTGATGTGTCGCTTGTTCTAACATAATTTTAATTTTCGCCTACTTCTACCTACTTATTATCATATAAATGACCATCGGTAAAGTCTTTATAACTTTCATCGACATCAGATTTAAAGACATCAGATTCAAGAAGACGTTTGTTTTCAGCTTTTAATTTGTACATTTTAATGATGGCGATGACAATAAAAACTAAAAAGATGGCTGCAGTAATGATAAGCACAACGGTAAGTTGCATCGTGCTAACATTGAGGCTTTGATTGGTTATATAAAGCATGTTTAAACGAAATATTATTGTCTCATTAATAGTCAAATATACATTATAAATCTATTTACTAACTAGGTCATATTAAAAAAGTTATGAAGAATTGTACATTTAATCGGATATTTATGCCGATAGCAGATCTTTAATACCAGTCTAATTGTACCACTTCGATATCGGAATTCCCTTTATTCACGAGGGTTTTGAAGTTATCAACATTGCTCATTCCATCAGTGCCTCTAAAGTGATAAGGATATACTTTTTTAGGTTTAAATGCTAAAACACCATCCGCTGCACTTTCAACAGTCATGGTATAAGGCAGATTCATACACACAAATGCAATATCAATATTTTTCAGATTTCTCATCTCTGGAATATCTTCTGTATCACCAGAAATATAGATTCGTTCCATTCCCAAAGTGAGTACATAGCCATTCCCTCTTCCTTTTTCGTGGAATTTCAATGCTTCTTCGCGTAGATTATACATCGGAATCGCTTCTACGGTCATGCCTTCCAATTGACGCGTTTCGCCATTATTTATAACCACAACTTCTTTCGCATTAAGTTTCGGTAACTTATCCACGACCGCTTTTGGAGCAATGACCGTAGCTTCAGTCAGATCTAATCCTTCCAGCGTTGGAGCATCCATATGATCACCATGGATATCGGTAATCAATACGTAATTTGGTTTTTTGCTACCGTCAAACTTCTCGGCACCACCAACTGGGTCCACGTAAATTACGGCATCACCATAGTTCATGACCATAGTAGCATGCTCAATTGGTTGAATGTCTAACATATCTCCAACTTGGTTCTCTTGAATCGTTTCTGTCTCGATAAGGGCAGATTCATCTTTGTTTTCTTCTTTGTCTTTACAACCTATTACAACGATACAAGTCAGTAAAAGTGCTAATTTGTGAATTTTCATATATCTAAATTTTTAGACTATAAAGATAGTAACATAATAACTTTTGACGTGAATTTGTAACAAATTTATACCAGCGGATACTTACATTTACAGAACTAATAATTTTAAAGTTCACAATTTTTAACGAAATTGCTATTCACAATCAATTATAAATAACTTAAATACGTATCACACTATGGCCGATGATTTTGATTTATTAGAAACCAACTCTAACCAGAAAAATGAAAAAGTGGATGTCAATTGGGGAAAGGCCATTGACACCATGAAATCCAAATTGTCTCAAGAAGATGACCCGGAAGTTCGTCAAAAAATTCTAAACGCCACATTAGACGATGTCGTCGGTATGGCTGAAAAAGATAGAACCACATTGTTAGACGCCATCAAGGATTTGACGGATTATCAAGATGAAGTCGGGATTCTCTTTGAAAAATTCTCATCATTAAATCCGAACGAGCAAAAGGTCATTGACGATGCACAAAAGGAATTGGAACGCGCTCGAATTGAACTCGAAGATGCCCAAAAGAAATCAGACAACTGGTGGAACAATCTTTGGGGACGCAAAAGTAAAATTAAGAAAGAAGAACAGGAATTTGCTGAAGCTGAAAAAACACGTGCAGGAGCTGACAACAAAGCCAAAGCCATGTTTCAGCAGCGTATCGAAACAGCAGATGTGCAAACCTTATTAAGTGAATTGTCATTCAAATCGCAAGCAGCGGTCTCGCGATTGAAAAATCGTGAAGTCGAAATCAAGGAAGTCGAAGACAAATTACAAGTTGCCATCGTCGAAGCTACCAAAAATCACACACGAGCGCTGGAAAAAAAGAAAGAAGTCGAAGCCAAACTCGAAGAAAACTACGCCGCACTCAAACAAGCACGTCAGGAATTGGAGGAAATCGTCGACAAACAATCCGCCGATTACGCAAAAGCCGTTGGAAAAGTGACCACTATCGAGCAAAAGGTCGAAGAATTGGAAGGTCTTAAAAACGCTTATACAACACTGGCAGCGTCCAAAGACAGTTTCGTACACAAGCATAATTTGACCATCAAGGTCTTGACCTCTTTGCGCAGCAATTTGCAAACGCATCGAGCGAAATTAAAATCCGATACCGAAGAACGACTTAAATATTATGATGGGTATGTTGTCGCCTTAAAAGCAAGAACAGACCAAGAATTCGCCGCAATTTTAGAACATCTGGGTGTCAAAACCGATGAACACATTGGCGCAACTTTGGCCTCCATGCACACTGCAAGTGCCAAAGCACGTCAGGAAATGATGGAAAACATCCCAGTCCACGAAAAAATCATGCAAGGTGTCTACAGCAGTTACGCCGAGGCATTGACCGAAATCCGAAGCAAGGATGCCGACATCCAGAAGAATTTCGCCGAGCGTTATGGCATCGACATGAAAGAAATTTTCGAAGATTACTATAAGGCAGACGCCAACGCACCATCAGGCGACGACGCAGGAAAACCAGCTGGAACACCGAAGAAGGAAGTTGGAGGTGATGATTTATTGTCTTAATATTTTTTTGGGCGTTACCCGAAGTTCGTTTTTTCTGAAGTAGAAAAAACAAACTTCGGGTCGGGCTTTCCGCTAAATCTTTTTTCAAAAAAGAAAAAAGGATACCGCTGCAATCCCTAACGCAAATCGAGAATATCAAGAAAATTCGTGAATTCGTGGCAAATTTTTCTTACTTCATTCTTCATTTTTAATTATTAATTAATAAAACGTGTCCATAAACCAAATCGTAACGCCATTAGATTCGGCACATCTTGACTCCAAAGAGCAATATGTCTTTTACCATAAAATGGTAGATTTTGCTTTAAAAGAGATGATTGTCAGCGTGCAAGAGCAAAAAATCTGTACAGACAAGGAAGTTGTTTTCTTCAAACAATACTGCGATTTGCTATTATATTCCATCGAAGCTATGCGTGTGAAATACATGTACGATGACGAAGATAATATGAAAGTCGATTTGACAGAATCTGGATTTCCAAACTATTTGGAGTTCCGATATTTGTTCAATGATTTGTCACTAAAAGAAAATTACGTCAACAAATTAAAAGACGTCACCGAACTCCAAGACGATTTCCTCGACCAATTATTGAGACTCAAAACACCGATTAGACGCGACAAATTATTTCAAGCAGCGTCCATTGTTTATTATACGTCCGTTGAGCAACACTATATTTACAATCGCTTCGTACAAGGCAAAATCATCGATGCACCAGACGGAAGCAATGAAAATTACATGACGAGTTGGAGCTTTTTTGATGTAGCGAGTAATCGACCGTTTGTGTGTTTCATGTATTTCGATTTTTCCGGAAAAGATATTCAAGGAGAAAAAGAAAAAATTTACGACGTTCTAAAAACAGTTGCAGACAGAGATATGAATTTGGACACAATGGCTTACGCCATTGACAGAAAATTGGTCGATGTCCATCCAAAACACATCAAACGCATCGATTTGGGACCATTTCATAATGTGTTTGCCAAGGATGAAGGTGTTGTGACGCATAACATTCTTCAAAGTATAGCATCAAAGGATATACCATTGGAATCGTTTGCTATTTCCTTAAGAATGGACGAAGTATTTTCAGGGAGTGAATTTACCGAAGGCGGTTACTTTTCAAAACAAACGCTCCAAAAATGGAGCAAGATGATTGAGCAGAAATTCATTTTTGCTCCGCATAGAATCATACAGTTATTGTATAGTAAAACACCCGAAATTATGAATGAGTTGGCGAAAGCACCTATTCAGATTTCGGAACTTAAAATAGAGAAGGAATGAGTCTGCAGTCGGCAGTCTTCAGTTGGCAGTCTGTGTGGAATAGTAGCGGAAATAACTGTGACTGCAGACTGAAGACAGCCGACTAAATTGTTGAGACTGCCAACTGAAGACTAAAAAGATGAGTTTTAAAACATTATTAGCATATCAAAAAGGCTTTGGTTTAGCCATGGAAATTTTCCATTTGACAAAGACTTTTCCGAAGTCGGAGCAATTTGTTT
>JBBSOJ010000161.1:0-7577 GCA_038259855.1 Flavobacteriales bacterium | reverse complement strand
ATCTACAGATCTGAATCTGAAATCTTTGGATTTGGGTAATTTTGTCGACAGCGCCATTTACAATGTGTATGCAATCGCGAGAAGTCAGAATTTCAAGATTATCAATCAAGTGAATTCAGGAGTAAAGGTCTTGGCAACGGAAGTTTTCTTGGACAGTATTATTCTGAATTTATTGACGAATGCCATCAAGTATAGCTCAAATGACCGCGAATCGTATGTACGCCTGACCACAAGCACCAATGCGGATTATGTCATACTGCAATTTGAGGATAATGGGCTCGGCATTGACTTAAACAAACATAGTTCCAGTCTTTTTAAATTTGAAAAAACCTTCCATGACAATGAAGATTCTAGAGGCATTGGTCTGTTTATCACCAAAAATCATCTTGAGAATCTCGGAGGGAAGATAGAGGTAGAGAGTGAAGTGAATGTTGGGTCACGGTTTAAGATTTATTTTAGGAGGGTTTAGCATGAATATAAGAGAATAAAAGCGACCAACTGGTCGCTTTTTCAATTTCAATTTTTATTTGTTTATAGGGTCTCAATTTATTCAGCACTTATTCTCTGAAATTTGTACGAGCAACCTTCGGCACAACTTAAATATGTTGGAGATAAATACATAAATTCATTTTCTAGTAGGTAATTTTCAACGATTGTACCTTCTGGAGAATCAATGCCTGTGGTGAAGCCATCGCAGCCAAAATTTAATGTTAATAATTCTTCAGAAAATTCATAGGCTCCAGATTCGCATTCCGAAAAGCGGCTTGAGCTAAATGTGCCATCTCGGTTAAATGAATAGGTATAACCATTTTCCACAGTTTCCCATTGAGTCGTTGAGAGATCTCCGGTACCAATGTAGGTTTCAACAAGTCTCCAAGTACCAATCATTCGATTGTTTGTTCCTGATTTGTTATCGTTGTTGTCGCTTGAGCAGCTCATAACGATAAGTACTAGTATTAGAATTAAATTTTTCATAATTTAAATTTATTTATTATTAGTTTATAATTACACGATGAATTTTTTTCTCATCATATATACTGATTATTAAAATATATATACCAGGTTTTAAACTTTCAACATTTATCTTACCTACTGCTGGAGTTCGTAAAGCCATTTGGTTGCCTACCAAATCATACAAAATAGCTTCAGAATTTTTCACAAAATCTTCGTTTATCTCTTTTGTTTGCGTTGATGATTTGCAAGGTCCAGGTATAAAATTAACTTCTATTTCTTTCTTAACAGGATTAGACGCTAATTTGAGAGTAGGATTACAAGGGTCACCACCGCCAGTACAGTTTTTAATGTTAAAAGTATAATTTCGAGTAAATGTACCGCATTCATTATTTAAGGTCGCTTTGAATGTTGCGGTATGATTAACAGCCCAAAGATAGAAGTTAAGATTATTACCTTGTTGTCCCCAAGTGGTTGTGTGCGAAGAACTAACTTTTGACCATGTTATAGCACCTGTCCCTTCAAAAACCATATTTGTATTAATAGTTGCATTTTTACAAACCATATTTGGAGAACTATGCGACAATAATTCGCCTGTTGCTAGTTTAGCGCTTATTAAGCGAGGTTTACCTATAAAAATATTTTTTCGTAGTGTTTGAAAGGGTAAAACAGCCTCAACAAATCCGGAACCGTTAGTAGAAGGACTAATTGGTTGTACGGTAATGCTCGAAGAATTCGAGGACAAACGATTTAAATTTGAAGACCAATTCCATGCAACGTTGCTTCCGCCATTTATTAATGTATAAGTTTTAACCGAATTGTTACATATCTTTTCGGATCCCGTCAATTCAGGTATTGCGCAATTATCACTAATCAATTGGGACAAAAAGGAACTCGAATTAATTGAATTTTTCATTCGAGTGCTTTGACCTGTTGTGAAGTGATTTAATAAAGTGTAGTACGACATTATATTAGTTAGGTCTGGATTGTAACCACCAGTAGCTCCCATATTTGAGTCAGCTGGAGTATCACAAACCTGATCACCGCAAGTACTACAATTTGAGCCTATTGTTTTCATTTTTGTTATTGTTTAAATTAAGTGTTGAAAAATCCGGGGTGGCACATATTTGAGCCTGTACATTTAAAACAAATGATAACCAAATAACTAGTGATAGGATGAGGGTAGTTTTTTTCATAAGTTTATTATTTTTATTGATTAATAATAACCTAATGTATAATGTATAATGTATAATGTATTTTTCCTACGAAAATCTAAAATTCGGTGTGATTTTACGGTTTTTCCGTAATGGTTTTGAAGAAAAATACTACAATTTAAAAACGCTGTCGACGAACGGTATATTTTTAACGAAAAAAAACCAATAAAATTCTCAAAAATAGAACTTGACTGGCTTCTGAAATTCCATAAATTGTTTTCAAACCCTCAACGGCTGATTCGTAATCAAATCAATATATAGATTCACTTTCTGTTTTAAATCTTTACGCTCCGTAATAAAATCCAAAAAACCATGTTCCAATAAGAACTCTGACGTTTGAAAATCTTCTGGAAGTTCTTGTCCTGTGGTATCTCTTACGACTCGCGGTCCAGCAAAACCAATCAATGCCCCAGGTTCGCTGATATTAATGTCTCCCAACATCGCAAACGATGCAGTAGTTCCACCAGTAGTCGGATCGGTACAGAGTGAAATATAAGGAATGTTGGCATCTGCCAATTGAGCTAATTTTGCCGAGGTTTTCGCCAATTGCATCAACGATAAAGCAGCTTCCTGCATTCTGGCACCTCCAGATTTAGAAATAATCATGAACGGTAGTTTCTTTTTCAAAGCATACTCACCGGCTCTTGCTATTTTCTCACCCACAACACTTCCCATAGAACCTCCAATAAAGGCAAAATCCATACAGGCAATCACTAAGTCCTTCCCTTTCGATTTGCCGACAGCACAACGCACCGCGTCTTTCAATTTGGTTTTTTCCTGTGCTGCTTTTAAACGTTCTGGATATTTTTTAGTGTCTTCAAACTTAAGGGGATCTTTTGAATCTAAATTGGCATCCAACTCCTTAAATTCATTGTCATCAAATAAAATTTGAAAGTATTCTCTACTACCAATCCTAACGTGATAGCCATCTTCTGGGCTTACAAAAAAGTTTTTCTCAAGCTCTTCAGTATCAATAATTTTACCTGTCGGAGATTTGTACCACAAGCCTTTCGGTGTGTCTTTTTTCTCTTCTGTAGTGGTGGTAATTCCTTTTGTTTTTCTTTTAAACCAAGACATGCGATTTACTGTTTATTGATTTACGATGTACGCATTTCGACAAGCTCGATGTAAAATAGTGGAGTTTGAAGGCATAATCGAGAGTTAGTTTAGTCACGCAAAGTTATAAAGTATTCACGTTATTAAGATCTTCAAAAGCCTTTTTTAAACGTTCAACGAAAGATTGTTCACCTTTACGTAGCCAAACCCTTGGGTCATAATATTTCTTATTGGGAGAATCCTCACCGTCGGGGCTTCCAATCTGGCTTTTAAGATACCCTGAATGGTCATCGAAATAATCACGAATACCACTCATAAAGGCGTATTGCATATCCGTATCTATATTCATTTTTATAACGCCGTAGCTGATCCCTTCACGGATTTCTTCAACAGTAGATCCTGATCCACCGTGAAATACAAAATCGATATGATTATGTTCTACACCGAATTTTTTTGAAATGTAATCTTGGGAGTTCTTCAAAATTTTGGGTGTCAATTTTACATTTCCAGGCTTGTAAACACCATGCACATTTCCGAAAGCAGCAGCTATCGTAAATTGGTCGCTTACCTTGCTCAATTCTTCATAAGCATAGGCAACTTCTTCTGGTTGTGTGTATAATTTTGAATCGTCAACATCGGTGTTATCCACACCATCTTCTTCACCGCCGGTAATTCCCAACTCAATTTCTAATGTCATGCCCATTTTGCTCATACGCTTTAAGTACGTTTTGCAAATTTCAATATTTTCCTCGATCGGTTCTTCAGAAAGGTCGATCATGTGGCTACTATATAAAGGCTTGCCTGTTTCTTTAAAATGAGTTTCACTGGCATCCAACAATCCATCTATCCAAGGCAAAAGTTTCTTGGCACAATGGTCCGTATGCAAAATAACTGGAACACCGTAGGCTTCCGCCATCAAATGTACATGTTTTGCACCTGCAATGGCGCCTGCAATGGCTGCTTTTTGATTGTCGTTGCTCAAACTCTTTCCTGCATTAAACACAGCACCACCATTTGAAAATTGTATAATAACAGGCGCATTTAAGGCTTTCGCTGTTTCCAATACGCCATTAATGGTGTTTGAGCCAATGACGTTTACGGCTGGTAATGCATAGCCGTTGGCTTTGGCATGATTAAAAATGGCTTGTACATCTTTCCCAGTGGCGACACCAGCTTTTATAGTATGACTCATAAAAATGTGTGTTTTAAATTATGGATTAGTGGTTCAAAAATAATGAAATTAAAGCAAAAGACATTCGAATCATCTTTGATTTTTGGAAATCTTATCTGTATCAGTAAAAGTTGAGGCGGTAATTTAGAATGGATAATTGATTCCGATATTATACACTGCGTTATTGAGATTATACTGTTTAAACCATCGATTTCCCGGGTTATTAGCGGGATTGTAAGTTTTGAATCCGACGTCGAATCGAAGTACAAAGAAGCTAAAATCATAACGGAACCCGACTCCAGAGCCTATCGCAATATCTTTCAAAGAACTTAAGCCATCAAACGTTGCAGCTTCTTCTTGAGTATCATCAAAAAGATTCCAAATATTGCCGGCATCAACAAATAAAGCACCATAAAAATCTCCGAAAAAATTGAATCGTTGTTCAGCGCTCAAATGTAATTTAAAGTTGGCTTCATTAAACTCGTTGATTGATTGCGAACTTCCTGGACCTAAATTATAAGCCGTCCAAGCCCTATTATCATTCGGCCCTCCAGCAAAAAAACTTTCTGCAAAGGGAATGTTGGTAGAATTGCCGTAAGGTGCCGCTAGACCAAGGTATGTTCTAATCGCAAACACATTCTTTTTGCCGAGATCCCACCACTTTACATAGTCAAATTCTCCCTTTGCGTACTGGGAGAAAGCCACCCCAAAAATTTCAAATCGATCATTAGCATCCTTTTGTAAACCAGCGATACTGGCAGTGCTTGCTAAAATATTTCCTGCCACTTCCCCACGTAATCTTAAAATGGAAAAATCATTATCAAACAAACTTTCCCGTCGTGTCTTTACGTAGTTAAAACTTGTTGAGATAATTAAGTTGTTTTCAGTCAAGCGGTTTTTTCGTTGTGCGATATTATTGACATTGGCGAAATCCGGATCTTGAGTGGTCAAAGTGGTATTTTCAGCGAGCACATCATCGATAAAGTCATCTGCTCCACCCGGAATCACCAGATTACTCCCGTTGGGTACATAATTAATGCTTTGGGCAATATCATTCAATCGGTCATAGGAATTTTCATAAACACTGAAATAATTATCGGCATTTAAATTTTTAACATATTGAACATTAAAAAGATCGAGCGTATTCGTTACTTTTTTTGAAGGATACCAATTATAGCTCAAAATACCACTAAAAGATTGCTTGTCAAGACCAATATTTTGTTGGCTAGTGGCTGCGGCACTAAAGCGCGTTGTCGGTGACATGAATTTAGGTATGATTCTATCGGTATTTGCAGGAAAAAATATGCGCGGAATTGTCAGTCGCATATTAGCACCAATCTCGTTGATATCAAAAAATGGATCACCAGGAACCCGAGTATCTTTAGAGGCTCCAATAGAGCCGATAGCACCGATCTCGAAAATTTCAGCTCCTTTGAACACATTTCGGATGGAAAGCCCGGTACTAAATGAAAATCCAACCGATTGAATGTTGCTAGTGGATACTTCTGGGGAAAATGTTAGTGAGTATTTTTTCTTTGGGATTAAATAAATATTCGCCGTTAAGGTGGTGTCATTAACATTTTCGATATATTCAATATTGGGATATTTAAAGACTTTCAACTCACTCAAATAGCGATATGTACGAGTTCGGTCGATATCCTTAAAGAGAGCGCCCTTATTGATGAAAATGGCATCGGTGATTGCTTTTGGCCGATAATTCAACTTCTCGTAGCTGTATATATTATAATTTTTATAGGTTATAGAATCCGTGATAAGCTCATCTTTATTTTGAAAACGATCATCTGTATAAATGTTGACTTCCTTTATTTTATAAATATTGAACGGTTTTCTTAAAATGGAATCTACGTTTCGTATGATCCGATCCTGAATGATCAGTTCTGTATTGATTTTATAGTTGTTGTTTAACGTATCAAGCGCAAAACTTACATAATCTTGTCCAAAGTGGTAGTAGCCCATATTTCTCAATTGTTCGGACAAACGAGATCGCTCTTCAGTAAACTTGGTTTCATCATATTGTTGGCCTTTGACAATGACAGAGCTATTCTTCAAATCATTTTGGTAAAGACTGTCAATACTGGGTGTACTGATGATGGCAGAGATTGAATCTAAACTATAGGGCGTTCCTGTATTTACGTAATACGATACGTCGACACGTTTTTCATCACGTTGGTCAACTGTATAAGAAGTTTCGGCATTGAACCAGCCCTTGCTCCAATAGTATTTTCGCAGCTGAATCTTTGATTTCTCGGCGCGAGCTTCCTTAAAAATTACGGGCGCCTCACCGGTTTGTTTCCACCAGGTATTGATGTTTTTTTTGGCATTGATCAAGGCTTCATACTGTTTTATGGACAACAGATTTTTTTCGCCTGTTCTTGGTTTTTCAGGATTTCTATATTTATCGTTTAAAATAGAATCAATATTGGGCCGCGCAAGATTAAAGAGATGCAACCGCAATGGATACCCAAGCAAACTTCCGTTTGGTTGCTGATTTATAAGCGAATTGACAGTTTCGGAATTGCTTTTCTTTTTATTGATGAAAACACTGTTTTTAGTCAATAAATCCTCATTGTCATTCACCCGTTTTACAGCATCACAAGATGTTAAAAGGACTGTAATTAACGTAATTAATGATATTTTTGTGACAACGTGTTTCAACAGCTACGCGATTTGTGTTTAGATGGTTTCAAAATTACTGTTTTAAGCTGGTCCATGTTGACTATAATGAATCCGGATGTCGTTTGATCATGACTTGAAAACACGACAAATGTAAATACATTTTCATGCTCACAAAGAACCAAATAAAATTAATTGTTAGTTTATCCCAAAAAAAATTCCGGAGTCAGCACCGATTGTTTGTGGTGGAGGGTTTAAAAGGAATTGATGAGTTTTTAAATTCAAACTTTAAATTGGTGCATTTGTATAGTACTTCAACCACGTTTGATATAGATGCCACTAAATTCACGATCGTCTCCGATGGTGATCTAAAGAAAATTACCAATCTAAAATCCCATAACGGTACTTTGGCGCTCTTCGAAATTCCTGAACCTGTTGCGGTTGATACGTCTAAATTAATCGTAGCACTGGATGCTGTTCGCGATCCCGGTAATTTAGGTACCATTATAAGACTTTGTGATTGGTTTGGGATCGAGCATTTGATTTGCAGT
>JBBSOJ010000160.1:0-7595 GCA_038259855.1 Flavobacteriales bacterium | reverse complement strand
GTGGCCACGTTATCGCCTGTCCAAGTTGAACAGTACCGTTGCGTTCCTGAATAAGCGGCTCTGGTAATTACGAATGGCCTCTTTGGATATGCAAATTTCTTAACACCTTGGTAGGTCGCTCGCGCCATTTGCATGCCATAAACATTATGCGCTTTTCTATGACTGCATCTATTGCCATCATATTCATGACGAACGTCATCGGGAAATGTCTTATTGGGCACATCCATAACCGCAGGCTCGTTCATATCATTCCAAACACCTTTAACTCCGATATCCTCGACCAACTCACGAAACAGTTCTGACCACCAGTCCCGTACTTTTTTATTGGTGAAATCAGGGAAGTAACATTCACCCGGCCAGACTTTACCTTTCATGTAAGGTCCATCGGCACGTTTACAGAAATAATCTTTATCAAGAGCCTCTTTAAATACCGAATAATCTTTATCTATCTTGATTCCCGGATCAATAATCACGACGGTTTTAAAACCATCATCAGCCAATTCTTTCACCATTCGTTTAGGATCGGGGAAATACTCCCTGTTCCAAGTAAAACAGCGAAAACCTTCCATATAATCGATATCGAGATAAATGGCATCGCAGGGAATTTTTAAATCCCTGAACTTTTTAGCAATGTGCTTGACATTACTTTCAGGATAATAACTCCATTTACACTGGTGAAATCCTAGAGCCCATAACGGTGGCAGTTGGTGTGGTTTCCCAGTTAAATCGGTATAATTGGCCACTACGTCCTCCATCTGCGGTCCATAAATGAAATAATAATTCATTTCACCACCTTGCGCCCAGAAACTCGTTACATTACGTCGTTCGTTCGAAAAATCGAAATAAGATCGGAACGTATTGTCAAAGAAGATACCGTAAGCTTTCTTATTGTAAAGTCCTGTATAAAAAGGTATCGCCTTGTAGATAGGATCTGTTCCTTTACCGAAAGCGTATGAATCGGTAACCCAATTCTCAAATCGCTTGCCTTTGAGATTCAACTCAACAGGTTTATCACCGAGACCAAAATAGCATTCACCGTCATGAGACTGCTTGCTCATTTTAACGATGTTACCACCATATTGATAACTTTCTTCCCAGTGAAATCCTAATTCATCTTGATTGATCAGTTCCCCATCCAAAGCATCGTACAAAGACACTTTGAGATTGGACTTTTGAATAATACAGATTAATTTTGACGTTGTGATCTTATAACTGGTTTCTTCAACCAGGATATCGAGATGATTATAACCCTTACTTGCATATTTGGTTATGGCATAAGAGAAATCGTTTTCAAAAGTTCCGGTGGTGGTATAGCGAAATCTTAAGACACTATCTCTAACGACGGTCAATTCTAATATGACATTATTTTCTGCAGAAAAATAGAGGGTGTCGACATCTTTTTTATAGGAAACAATCTTTGCGGGAAATTGATTCCCTTTTTGTTCTAATTCGGTATTTACAATCATAGAGTAAGAAATGTTGGAACACAAAAAAACATATAAGTTTTCATATAAAAAACATAAGTTTAGATGAATTGTTAACTATAACGTTTTCGGATTCTTATGTTTAAATAGAAGTTATTTTTTTCGCGTTTTTTTTATGGGTTTTAATGTATCGGCATCCTTTTTACTTGACGCTATTTTGGTTTTTTTTGAAACAGCTCGTTTTATAATTTTTGAATATTTAAAGGCTATCATCGCCATGGGCGGAATCACAATGTCCGCTGAAAAATCCCTAAAATGAAGCGGTTCCTTTTTTATTGAGATTGAATTATTACTATAATCACCAGTACCGTTGTACTTTTTGGCATCACTATTAAAAATTTCTTCCATCTTTCCATTTTCGGGAAGTCCGATTTGGTAAGATTTATGGGGAATTGGTGTCATATTACACACGATAATAAGATCGTCGATTGGTTTTTCGGCATGCCTGATGTACACATATACAGAATTTTTGTTATCATCATGATCGATCCATTCAAAACCTTCCCATTCAAATTGTTTCACATGAAGTGCGGGTTCCGTTCTATAGAAATGATTCAAATCTTTGACCAATTCTTGAACTCCTTTGTGAAACTCATATTGAAGCAGATCCCAATCAAGACCTTTAGTGAAATTCCACTCACTCGATTGAGCGAACTCACATCCTTGAAACAGTAATTTAGTCCCAGGATGCGTAAACATATAACTATAGAGCACCCTTAAATTGGCATACCGTTGCCACTCATCCCCTGGCATTTTATTGATCATGGATGCTTTGCCGTGGACCACCTCATCATGTGAAAATGGCAACACGAAATTTTCAGTAAACGCATAGGTCAACGCGAAGGTCAAATCATTTTGATGGAATTTTCTATAAATGGGCTCTTTTGAGAAATAGGCTAACGTATCATGCATCCAACCCATCATCCACTTCATCCCAAATCCTAAACCACCACTATCGGTTGGTCTAGAAACCATTGGGAACGCCGTTGATTCTTCAGCAATGGTTTGGACATCGGGAAAATTACTGTAAACCGCTTCATTTAAATCGCGCATAAACGCCATCGCTTCCAAGTTCTCACGACCACCGAAAATGTTTGGTTCCCATTGTCCCTCATCTCTTGAATAATCAAGAAATAGCATGGAAGCCACGGCATCAACTCGCAGACCATCCACATGAAACTGATGAAGCCAAAATAAGGCATTACTGATTAGGAATGATTTGACCTCATTACGACCGTAATTAAAAATCAAACTCTTCCAATCATTATGATAGCCTTTTCTCCTATCTGGATGTTCGTAAAGACAGGATCCATCAAAATGACCGAGGCCATGCGCATCTTCGGGAAAGTGTGAAGGAACCCAATCTAAAATAACACCAATGTCATTTTTATGGAAAGCATCTATTAAATATTTAAATTCTTCAGGATATCCGAAACGTGACGTTGGCGCAAAATAACCTGTAATTTGATATCCCCAACTCGGATCATATGGATACTCCATAACTGGCATCAATTCCACATGCGTGAAATTCATTTCCTTTACATAAGTGACCAAATCTTCCGCTAGTTCAACATAGGATAAAAAACGATCTTCTGTAGCATGACGCTTCCAAGAACCCAAATGCACTTCATACACCGAATATGGCGCATTGAGCGCATTGTGTGTTTTTCGTTTTTCCATCCACGAACTATCCTTCCACGTATAATCATCATCCCAAACAATCGAGGCCGTTTGCGGAGGATGTTCATTTCGCCGTGCGTAAGGATCTGCTTTCTCTGTTTTTCGACCCTGCAATGCACTGTGGATTTTATACTTGTATACAGTTCCTTTCCCAACATGGGGAATAAACCCTTCCCAAATGCCACTTTTATCCCATCTTACGTGTAGCTGATGTGAAGACTCATTCCAAAAATTGAAATCGCCAATGACCGATACCCTATTGGCACTTGGCGCCCACACAGCAAAATAGGTGCCTTCAACGCCATCCACTTTTGTGAGATGGGAACCCATTTTTTCATAAAGTCTAAAATGTTTGCCAGCAAAAAAAAGATTTATATCAAAATCAGTAAAAAAACTGTGAGAAATAACGTCTGCCATAAATGGGTTGTTAGGTATATTTGCTTAAAAGATGAATTAGTTACCAATTTAATATTTTTTGAATGAATCCGTGCAAAAACAATCACTATTAATTTTTTGGTGTTCCTCTAAAACACCATAGTTGTCGACGGTAATTTATCATTTTATTAAGAAAGCTTTGAACATCACGCACGACTTAAAACACTCAACTTAAAATAAAACCTATGAAAACAATTGCATCCTTATTGGTGTTAGTACTTTTCTTTAGCTGCGACAGTTCAGCACAAAAGAAAGATAGCGCACAAAATGAAAAACCTACGTTTA
The DNA here is from genome assembly GCA_038259855.1 of Flavobacteriales bacterium. Taxonomy (GTDB): domain Bacteria; phylum Bacteroidota; class Bacteroidia; order Flavobacteriales; family Flavobacteriaceae; genus JBPOFM01. The sequence goes on along the minus strand of JBBSOJ010000160.1, from coordinate 3,711 downwards.
AAGTTTCGAAGACAGAAGCTGAATGGAAGGCCGAATTAACTGCTGACGAGTTTTACATTCTTCGCGAAGAAGGAACTGAACGCCCTTTTTCAAGTCCATTGAACAAAAATTATGAGCCTGGCACCTATGTTTGTGCAGGTTGCCAAACACCACTTTTTGAAAGCGAACACAAATTTGACTCTGGAACAGGATGGCCAAGTTTTGATCGCGAAATAAAAGGCAACGTGGCGTATGGAAAAGATAATAAGACCGGCTATCCAAGAGATGAAGAGCATTGTGCCAACTGTGGCGGTCATTTGGGTCACGTTTTTAATGATGGACCAAAAAATACGACGGGATTGCGTCATTGCATCAATGGTGATGCTTTGGAGTTTATTCCGAAAAGTTAATTTTCAAAAACATTAGCTACCTTCAGTTGAAGAGAATATTGAAAAAATCCAAATTTTAAAAGTGCTTTGGCCTTTTAAAATTTGGATTTTTTAGTTGTATTACCATAATTGCCACATACAATATAGACAATACTATGATATCAGGATATGCTACTATTCAGAGAGAAAAAATGCTCTAAAGCTATTCCTTCATTAGAAGTTTTAAGAATTTAACACCTTTTAGAATGGATTATTTGACGTCTTTATTTTTCCAGAAATCTTCAATTTCTTCCAATGTTTTACCTTTGGTTTCAGGAATGAATTTATAGGTTATCACAACTATCACTATTATAAAAAAGATAAACACAAAGTACGGTAACGATCCATTCCAGGTTGGACTATTGTTCACCTCACTGCCCATTACTATTGGGAACGATTGAGATACAATGTAGTTTGCAAACCATTGCGCCGCAACGGCCACCGACATTGCAACACTGCGAATTCTATTAGGAAACATTTCTGACAACAATACCCAAACTACAGGTCCCATAGACAATGCGAAGGATGCAATAAAGATCAATACACCCAATAGCGATATAAAACCAACGGCTTGTTGTTGCAAAGACACTCCTAAAAGCAAAAATCCTATCAACATACCTACCGAACCGATGTATAACAAGGGCTTTCTACCGAATTTATCGACGGTAAACATGGCAACAAACGTAAACACCAAGTTGACAAAAGCCAATAAAATTTGCTGTATCAATACATCATCTTTACCAAAGCCAAGTGCTTTCTCAAAGATGTCGGCGCCATAGTAAAGTACGGCGTTAATGCCTGTAAATTGCTGAAGCATGGAGAACACGGTACCAATGACAATAATTCCTAAAATCATTTTAGAAAAATAATTGACCTTAAGTCCTGTTGATTCATTTTTCAAGGATTGCTCAATTTGAAAAATTTCTCTTTGGGCCTCTTCTTCTTCATGAATTTTTCTCAATACAACCAAAGCTTCATCACTTTTACCTCTTAAGGCCAACCAACGAGGACTTTTTGGGACGAAAAAGAGTAAAACCAAAAACAACCCACTAGGAATTAATTCTGACCAAAACATACGCCTCCAGCCTTCTTGGATATTTTCAGCTTCTGTTAGATTGGTTCCTATAAAATAGGTTGCCAAGAACACTACGAAGAATCCGATGACAATAGCTAATTGATAGTAGGTAACCATGCGACCACGGATATTGCTCGGTGCTATTTCGGCAATATACATGGGTGCATTCATCGACGCAATCCCAATCCCTAAACCTCCAATGATTCTAAAAACAACAAGTAAGGTGACCGACTCGGGTAAAAAGGAAGGCAATCCTGAACCCCAAGCTGATAATGTGAATAACACTGCAGAAATAATCAAAGAATATTTACGTCCTATCCTAATACTTAAAGGACCGGCTACAATGGCACCTACGAAACATCCTAAAAGCGCACTTCCTACAACCCAGCCTTTCATGGCGTCACTCAATTCAAAATACTTGCTTAAATAGAATTGTGCTCCGTTAATGACACCTGTGTCATATCCGAATAAAAGACCTCCAAGTGCTGACACGGAAGCGATCAATAATAAAAAGGTACTCTTGCTCATATTTTTATCTTAATTGGTTAATGTGATTTCTATGATTACTGGAAAATGGTCAGAAGGATATCTCAAATTCTTGCTATCGCTCAAAACAGCGTATTTCTTTACCTCAATACCTGACTTGCTAACGAAAATATAATCGATTCGTCGTGTTACAGGTGACTCAAATTGAAATCCGTTAAATGTCCCTTCAGGGCCAAAAGGTGCTATTTTTGATACATCTCGTGAGTCATTTAAAACGTCTTTTATCAATGCAATATTTTTTGTTTCTGGCTCTAAATTAAAATCACCCATCAATAACATCGGATGATTTTCTTTGTTCAAGCTTTTCATTTTGTCAAGGATCAATGAGACACTTTTTAATCGGGCTTCCGTTCCTACATGATCAAAATGAGTATTGAACACCCAAAATTTCAAATTGTTTTTATCTTGAAATAAGGCATAAGTGCAGACTCGGTTTAAAGCGGCATCCCATCCTTTAGAAATATTGTCTGGTGTTTCAGATAGCCAAAATGTCGAACTCTCAAGAACCTTATAATCATTATGATTGTAAAAGATTGCGGAATATTCCCCTGGATTGTCACCACCATCTCGACCAACACCAACATAGGCATAATTCGTCAACGTGCTGTCTAAATAGACCATTTGGTTTGGCATAGCTTCTTGAACCCCAAAAATATCTGGCTCATAAAACTTAAGCTGTCCTAACATCCAATCTTTTCGATTGTTCCAACTGTCATCGCCTTCTTTCGGGTAATCCAATTTGATATTGTATGTCATTATCGACATCTCTTGAGCGTAGATTGAACTAATGGTCAGGAATAGTATAATTTTAAAAATTATTGTCTTCATGATTGTGTAGGGAAATTGATCTTTAAATTTGATAAAAAAGAGATGCGACACCTATTTCTATAAACTATCGCATCTCTTATAATGTGTTGTTATTCTTTTAATAATTTGATTGTTTCAACACCCTTTTCAGATGTGATCCTCGCGATATACATCCCTTGTGATAAACTTGAGCCATCCATTGTGAATTCAGTTGCATTTGGATTCACAAGCAATACTTGCTTTCCGCTGATATCCAATAACTCAATCGATGAAATTACCGACTTGTTGGATTTTACGGTCCAAGTATCAATTGACGGATTTGGAAACACTTTAAATGTAGATGATTGGAATTCATTAACACTTAAAGCTGCGGAAAATGTGATATCGTCAATATAAATAGTTCTATCTTGATCTCTATCTGCGAAATCAGGAAAAAATGTAATCGTTCTTAAATTAACGGCTTGTGTAGAACCAATATAGGGTGAAAAATCGAAGATGATTTCTTCCCACTGGTTTACCAAGGTATTGGGAACTTTAAGTTCATCCATGTCATTAGGCACATTACCATTGTTTCCTTCAATTTTAAATCCGACATCGCTGATGATCGATTTCCAAATTTTAATTGTAACAGTGCTATTTGAAGCGTCTAATGTGAATAGACCTACAAAGTCAGGATTGCTTGAGAAAAAACCCGCAAAGTCTTCTCCTGCTGCTGTTACTATCAATTCCAACACGTTGGCTGATGTATTTATTCCCGATTGATCAGGATTGGTAATAATATTTGGGATAGGATCGGGATTATTCGCAAATGAACCAAAGGTCCAATCAGATCCAACACCTCCTGGTTCAAAGTCGACAGGATTGTTCTGTGAGAAT
>JBBSOJ010000159.1:0-7615 GCA_038259855.1 Flavobacteriales bacterium | reverse complement strand
CAATGTATCGAAGCGTGCTATTTTGTCAAATAAGTGGTTTGGATTATCACCAAATTCTTTTATTATTTTGGAATGCAGCTTGCTCAAATTCTCTTTTGAGGTATCCCTAATAGCATCGCCCAAACCGAATTGTGCCGGATTGACCAATACATATTCAACTTGATAAATAATTTGTGTGTAGGCATTGAACAGATGAAAACGACAGGACTCGTCCTTATAAAGCTCCAAGGCATATGCGATGGCGTTCCAAGAATTATCAGAAAAGTCGGTGGGTAATAGAATATTTTTCATGATTTGAATATTTTATTGGTTGACAGTTCGTATCGAATTTTGCAACGCCAAAAGCGGTATTTGAAGGTCAAGACTTACTTTGTCGATGGTTGAAGGGAACAACATATCTTCCAGAAACGAATGCTGGGTATTCACCATGACGAGCATGTCTATGGCATTGTTTTTTATATACTCCTGAATGGTTTCGGCTATTTTTTTGCTGGATTCTGTGTCAAAGTTAATGTCGTTTTTGCAGATAGTTTCTTTTATAAAAGCTTGATTATCTTCTTGTCTCATCGATAATTTTTCACTTTTTGAAACATGTAGAACATAAACAACACTTCTATATGATGCGGCCAAATCGCATAACAATTTTAGCTCTCGACGTTTGTAAGGAATGAGATAATCGGTTGGAAACAACATACGTTTTGGTTGCGTATTGGTATAATTGGACGGGATTGCCAACACAGGACATTGTACATATTTCAACACCTGAAAAGTTTGACTCCCAAAGACAAGGTGGCGCTCATCTGATTTGCCTTTGGTACCCATGACAATCAAATCGATGTTTTTACCATCGGCAATAAGGTTAGCTTCTTCAACAAGTGTATTATATGCAGAAATAGTATGATACGTGTGTTTTGGATTTGGAGAAATGTCTTTAACCGTTTTTAGTAGTTTCTCAAGATTTTCTTCTGAACGATTCCGGACACCATCCAAAATATCATCAAAAACTGCACGTGACACTAGCTCATCATGGTCATAGAATTCATTTTGATAGGCATGCATGAAATAAAATTCTGCTTTTTGGTATTTAAAAAATTCCAATGCATATTTGATGGCATTCATTGAATTTTGAGAAAAATCTGTCGGAAGAAGTATAGATATCATGTGTATGGATTTTTTTATTCATTTATAAAATTATAAAGTCCATACCACAGAAACTATGATATATATCAGATGGAGCCTTTAACCAACCTTACTTATCATGCATGACCAAGAATGGTATCTGTGTGTGATAGGTGATTTCTTCAATCTTGGAATGAAATAATATTTGCTGAAAATAATTCAGATTTTTCGCTACCATCACAATCATATTGATATCTCTGCTCTGTACAAAACAGTCTACTGCATCTTCGACTCTTTTATTGATGAGATTGTAAAAATTAGTATTAAACTTATTGAAATAATCGTGCAGCACATCCTTATTATCCTGTTGACTGATGTTCAGTTCCTCTTTTTTAGTAGTGATATGCAGCACTTGCAAACTTGAATGGTGCTCTTGTAATAGCTCATAGACTGGCTTTAGAAGTTCAACACCATAAGTCAAATAATAATCGGTAGGAAATGCAATCTCTTTTATTTGGGTAAATTCGGAATTTTCTGGTACTACCAACGTCGTACATTTTACCTTTTTAATGACATCTGCGGCATTACTGCCAACAATTATTTTATTTAATCCACTAGCGCCTTTTGTTCCCATGACAATCATGTCTATCTTTTTTTCTTCCACATGATTGCGAATGGATTCAATAAAGAAATTATAATCTGTAAGCGTAAAAAAATGGTGATTGTCATTATGAGGTAATTCTTCAGAAATTCTTTTTAAAATAGTCTTCAATTGTTTTTTTGCAGGCTTGGTAAATGTATCCTCAATAAAATGCTTACTTTGAATATAAGGGGAGTCGACAGCAGTCGAATAGCTTAATGTATTGACATGTAGGAGATAAAAAGCACAGGTCGATTTCTCAAAGAATTTAAGCGCGTAAGCAATAGCATTCCAAGAATTTTCAGAAAAGTCGGTTGGTAATAGTATATTTTTCATTTCATCCCGCATTAGTGTAATATGCACAAATGTATAGTGATGCATTATTTTAAAATATGATAATCCTCATATTTAAACAATTTGAAGCACTTAATAAATTTCTTGAAGTTTTTTAATATCTAATATTCTGATGTTTCTACCTTCAATCTCAATAAGTCCCTCTTTTTTAAAATTCGACATAGTCCTTATGAGTGTTTCGGTTGCGATACCTGCAACACTTGCCAAATCATTTCGGGAAATCTTTATGGATTCGTTAGGCTTTTTATTCAGTTTTTCAGCAAATTTTAATAGTGTTGACGCTGTCTTTTTGTGGACAGAGCTATAGGCCATTTGTAACAATTGTTCTTTTATACCTTTTAGGTCATCGGTCAACAACTGAATTAATTCCAACGTTATTTTATGGTTATTGTCCAAAACATCTTTAAGTTGGTCTTTGGAAATACCTACCAATTCTGTTTTTTGAATTGCAGTTGCCGTTTCTTGATATGGAATATTCTGAATAAAGGACGTATAACCAAATAGGTCATCCTCTTTATGAAGTGCCGTTGTCAGTTCTTTTCCCTGTTCATCGAATTTATGGCATTTTACCACACCTTTCAAAATCAAAAAAATATAATTGGAATTCTGCCCTTCCTGATAGATGATGTCACTTTGCTGATACGTAAAAGTCTCACCGTTATCATCAAAAAAATTCTTTAAATCATTTAGTGATCTTATTTCATTTTCATTAATTGCAGGATCGATGTCTTGCAGTTTTTCCCTAGTATCTTTCAATATGGACACCTTGGCCAACCTGCTTTCTATGGCACTTATCAATTCATCCTCACTAAATGGCTTGGTAATATAATCGTCGGCACCTAAATCCATTCCTTTTCGAACGTCTTGTCGTTCTGTTTTTGCAGATAAAAAAATAAATGGCGTGTATTTGGTCGTATCATCTTTTGATAGCATTTCCAAAACACCATAACCATCCAGTTCTGGCATCATGATGTCACAAACAATAATATCAGGATGCTCGTTTTTTGCTTTGTCTACCCCTATTCTTCCGTTGGGTGCAACTATGACTTGATAATTTGAAAGCTCCAGTAACTCTGCTGTGTTTTCTCGTAATACTGCATCATCTTCTATTAATAATATCTTTTTTGTCATGTTGCTTTGTTTGGAATGGTTAAGGTAAAGGATGAGCCAACGTTTTCTTCACTTTTGAAACTAATGGTACCACCCAAATTTTCAATATGAGATTTTACGATATTAAGACCAATGCCAGTTCCTTGTGTTGTGAGTGCATTTTCTGCCCTGAAATAACGATTGAATATGTTTTTTTGGTCTTTTTGAGGAATACCTATACCATCATCTGATATTTCAAAGCTCGTTACTTTTTCGCTTTGAACAATTTTGATGGTGACATCCATATTTTCAGATGAATACTTGATGGCATTATGTACCAAATTTGACAAGGCCAATTCAATTGTTTTTTCATCCTGCGTCAAAGAAATATCATCAATATTTTCAGGATATTTAATCTGTTGACCTTCTTTCAACAACATATTGGCATTATAGATGACCTCATTAATCACTTTGCTCAATCGAAACGTACTGATTTTATAATTCACCTTTCCTGTTTCCAGTTTTTCAATCGAAAGGAAATCATTGAGAATATTGTTCAGATAATGTACCTTATCTGTAATAGTCTTAATGTGTTTATCGCGTTTTTCTTGTTGTTCCTCCAAGGTGTATTTTCCTAAAAGCATGGAAGAGGTCAGTATACCACTTAAGGGCGTTTTAAACTCGTGGGACACCAAGGAAAGAAATTTAGTTTTCAGTTCATTCAGTTCCTTTTCATTCTCCAATGCAATTTGCAGCTGTTTTGTTCTTAATTCAACTGTTTTTTCAAGTTTTTTTGTATAATTCTTCTGTTCTGTTACGTCTAAAATGATGGCTACAAATACTTCCCTATCACCTAACATTGTCAACTCTAAATTGACAAATACGGGATAGGTAGTGCCATCCTTGCGTTGGTGTACGGTTTCGAACTCCATTTTATCTTCACGCTTATTGACTAACACCTCTATGTGCTTCCTGAATTGCTTTGCAGTAAATTCTGGTTTAATATCAACTGGCGTCAATCTTTTGAGTTCGTCCAGTGTGTAACCCAAGTTTTTCTGTGCGCCATAATTGACATTAACAAACTTTAAAGTATCGGAATCAAAAACATAAATTTCATTTAATGAATCGTCAAATATTTTTGAAAGATAGTTGCGTTCTTCTTCTGTTTTTTTCCTTTGGGTTATATCATTTTGGATGCCGATATAGTGAGTTATCACATCGTTTTTATCTTTAATTGGTGTTACAGATAAGTCATTCCAAAACAATGTACCATCTTTCTTATAATTCCTTAAAGTTATTTGACAGCTCTCACCATTTTTAATGGCATGACGCATTTTATTGATCCCGTCTTGGTCTCTGTCATCAGATTGCAAGAACCTGCAATTATTTCCCAAAATTTCTTCTGAAGAATACCCAGTTAAATCCTGAAAAGCGGAATTAAAATAAATGATTGGAAAGTCTTTTTGCAACGCATCACTAATCACAATTCCGTTTCCGGCAGATTGCAAGGCTTCACTTTTTAAATTGAGATTTTTTTCGTTTTCTTTCCGTTCTGTGATGTCGATGACAAGCGCCATGACGTAGGTTTTACCATAAATGGTAAACGGATTTAAACCCACTTCTACAGGGAATTGCTTATTGTTTTTAGTAATGCCATGTAAATCGCGACCATGACCCATTGTTCGCTTTTCGCTATTATTGTAAAATGATTGAAAATGAGCGCCATGATTTTTATGGTAATGGGATGGTATCAATTTTTTCAATGGTTGATTAACCAATTCATTTGGGGCATATCCAAACATATCATCAGCAGAGGCATTGGTAGACATAATATTCTGATGCTCATCTACAATAACAATGCCTTCAGATATGGCGTCTGAAAGTATTTGAAAAACATCTTCGTCGTTTCGAAACATAGCAATAATTCAGGTGAAATTATAGAGCTGGGAAGATACTTACTATTAAGGACAATTTGAAAATTCAGCATCTGGAATGTCGTTAATTTAACATTCCACATTTTAATTATGTTTTTATACTTCTTTTAGATTTTAAGGACTTAATGCTACCGATATGACATATATCATATGTAAACATTTTTAAAGCCTTTAAATTTGAGTGCTTATAGCACGACTATCATGAAAGCGAGCAGAAAAATGACCTTAAAATTTTATCAAAATCTTGGTAAATTATTCTACGCTGTTGCAGCCGCAGACAATCACGTTAATGAAGCAGAAATAAAGAAACTTAACGACATTGTAAAAAAAGAGTGGCTTTCATTAGATGGCCTCGAAGACCCATTTGGCACTGATGCTGCCTATCAGATAGAAGTAGTTTTTGATTGGCTCTATAATGACGAGAAACTCAATACCAAACAGTGCTATGATGACTTTGTAAGCTATAAAAATGACCAAAAACAACTTTTCACAACACAAGCCAAACAATTGATTTTCAAAACCGCAAGTGCTATTTCTGAAAGTTTTTCAGGTAAAAACAAATCAGAATTAATACTCCTGGCTAAACTAAAAATCGAATTAAACAAAACATAATCATGAGCTATTATTATAGTACAACTGTAAAGGGCAATTTTGATGACATAGTCAACAATACAACTGAACTACTTCAGAAGGAAGGATTTGGTGTGCTTACTCAAATCGATATCCAACAAACACTAAAGAAAAAACTGGACGTCAATTTTCAAAAGTATACAATCCTTGGAGCTTGCAATCCGCAATTTGCACACATGGCTTTAAAATTGGAAGATAAAGTGGGAACGATGTTGCCCTGTAATGTCATTGTTCAAGAAATTGAACCAAATACGATCGAAGTCGCAGCTGTAAATCCAATAGCGTCAATGCAAGCGGTTAAAAATTCAAAAATGGAAGCCATTGCGAATGAGGTCGGCGAAAAGCTGAAGAAAGTAATTAATGACCTAAAGGATGAAAAGTAATTTTATAAATGAAAACAAATCTATATTTAGGTAAATACTTTGGGACAGAAGTCCAAATCCATTGGACGTTCTTCCTTTTGATAGCGTGGATTATTTTTAGTGAGGTTTTTAGTGGTGGCTCATTAGACCGTGTTTTATTTAATTCACAATTTATTATTGCGGTAATGATTTGTGTGTGTTTGCACGAAATTGGACACGCCTTGGCCGCAAAACGATTTGGTATTAAAACGAAAAAAATGGTGCTGTTGCCTATTGGAGGCATTTCAACAACCAATATAACGACCGAGTCGCCAAAAGAAGAATTTTTAATTACAATTGCTGGCCCTTTGGTAAACGTCCTAATCGCTGTGATACTTTATTTTACGATACCTGTTAGTGACTTTATTAGTTATGACCTTGGCGAATATTTTACGGCATTGAGTGATTTTTCGGTCAGAACGTTTCTTTTCTTTCTATTTATCGTAAATGTTGCTTTGGTCATTTTTAATATGATACCAGCATTTCCATTGGATGGTGGACATGTTTTTAGAGCTGTATTGGATTTACAACTCGACCGAGTTAGGGCAACACATGTGGCCGTAATTACTGGGAATATTATTGCCTTAATACTGCTTTTAATAGGGCTATTATTTAATCCGATACTTGTGTTTTTAGCTTTGTTCTTGTTTATTGGAAATTATAGTGAAAATAATCTTGTGCATCAACTGGCGCTGCTTAAAGGCTACAAAGTGAGCGATGCCCTGCTTGAAGATATCACAACTTTCGAACCAAATGATACTATGGAAGCTATTGTTAAAGTCATTCTCACAGGCTCTGAAACCAATTTTATCGTCGTCAAGGACAATGCCATCGTCGGACTACTTTATCATACCGATATCATTAAAAATTCTAATAATAGAACACTTTTGGTCAAAGATTTAATGACTACAACCTTTAAAACAATCCAAGTAGATGAAAAACTCTCTGTGGCTTATGGATTGTTGCAAAACGAACCCAATCCATTTTTCCCAGTGATGGAAAAAGACAACATAGTTGGAGCCATAGATTTTTCGAATTTGCACGAGTTTTTGCTGATGGAAGCGAAATTGGAACACTAAACTGAACATAAATGAGGTTTTTGAACTATATCCTACTGCTGTTATTAGTGACGTCTTGTGCCAAAAAAGAAGATACAATCCATCCAGAATATAAGACGCTTACAGAGTCTGTTTATGCATCCGTTACGATTCAACCAGACAGTTTGTATCAAGCCTATTCTATTGTTTCTGGCATTTTAGATAAAAATTTAGTCAGCGAAGGCGATACTATTTTAAAAAACAAAGCCTTTCTTCAAATTATCAATAGCACACCAGAAATCAATATAGAAAACGCTAAACTTTCCTTGCAACTCGCCCAACAAAACTATACTGGGAATGCCGCAGTTTTAAATGGGGTCAAAGATGAAATAGCATCTGCAACTTTAAAAT
>JBBSOJ010000158.1:0-7621 GCA_038259855.1 Flavobacteriales bacterium | reverse complement strand
GTCTGATGAGGGCGACAGCTTAAGTGCTGTTTTACAAATTACTGCTGGTGCCGGAGGAACAGAATCTTGTGATTGGGCCAGTATGTTGATGCGTATGTATTTGATGTACGCAGAAAAGAGCGGCTTTAAGGTAAAAGAGCTCAATTATCAGGAAGGTGATGTTGCAGGAATCAAGACCGTAACGTTTGAAATTGAAGGCGACTTTGCCTTCGGATGGCTCAAAGGGGAAAATGGCGTTCATCGCTTGGTCCGAATTTCTCCTTTTGATAGCAATGCCAAGCGTCATACGAGTTTTGCCTCCGTTTATGTCTATCCTTTGGTGGATGACACGATTGAGATTGACATTAATCCCGCTGACATCGAAATTACAACTGCTCGTTCGAGTGGCGCCGGTGGACAAAACGTCAACAAGGTAGAAACAAAAGTACAGCTGACTCATAAGCCAACAGGCATTCAAATCTCTTGTTCCGAAACACGGTCACAGCACGATAACCGATCTCGGGCCATGCAAATGCTGCGGTCGCAATTGTATGAAATTGAACTGCAAAAGCAATTGGCGCAACGTGAAGATATCGAAGCCGGAAAAATGAAAATCGAATGGGGAAGCCAAATCCGGAATTATGTTTTACATCCTTATAAATTAATCAAAGATGTGAGAACTGCCCACGAAACGGGGAATGTAGATGCCGTTTTGGATGGAAATATTGATGAGTTTTTAAAAGCGTATCTAATGATGATGGGACAGCAGGAAACAGATTCGAACGAACTTTAAAATTAGATTTAAGACCGCTTCGCTGCTGGACACTAGACCGCTTCGCTAAAAGACTTATGACTTAATACGTACCTAATTCCTAAAATAAATTCTTTATGCTAAAATTCTAAACTCATAAACTCTTTAACTTTGAACTCTGAACTTTTTTAACTTTAAACTTTAAATCTTGAACAAAATCGACACTATAATCTTCGACCTTGGAGGCGTTTTGATTGACTGGAATCCTGAATACGTTTACCTAGAAGTGTTCAATGGCGATCGAGAAAGAATGGAATGGTTCTTTGAAACTATCTGTACAAACGATTGGAATGAAAATCAAGACGCCGGCTATCCATTGGCGAAAGCAACGGAAGAACGTGTGGCGATGTTCCCTGAGCATGAAGAATTGATTCGGATGTTCTACGGGCGTTGGGAAGAGATGTTAGGTGATGCGATTGATGGCACTGTATCCATTTTAAAACAATTGATAGATTCCAAAAAATACAAAATTGTAGCATTGACCAATTGGAGTCATGAAACCTTTCCTGTAGCTTTGAAAAAATTTGAATTTTTACAGTGGTTTGAAGGCATTCTCGTTTCGGGAGAAGAAAATACAAGAAAGCCGTTTAAGGATATCTATAAATTAACGTTGCAACGCTACAATATCATCGCGGAGAAGTCCTTGTTTATTGATGATAATTTGAGAAACATTAAAGCTGCGGAGGAATTGGGAATAAAAACAATTCATTTTAAATCGCCACAACAATTACAAGAAGAGTTGTTTGAAAAAGGAGTGCTGCAGTAGATAGTGAGAAACAGTGCCCCCCCATTTTTAGTTTTACGGCTTAAGTATTAACTATAGTTTATATGGTATTATTATTTTAGATTTGAGAATCCCTAAAATAATAGCAAACATAATGATCATCATTTACCACAACCCTAATTGCAGTAAATCGAGAGAAACTTTAGAAATTCTTGAAACATCAAAAGAAGACGTTCAGATTGTCAAATATTTAGATCAACCTTTAGAGGTTGAAAAATTGAGCAAAATCATTAAACTTCTAAAAATCCGTCCCATTGAATTAATTCGTCAAAACGAGGCTCTTTGGAAAGAGAATTTTAAAGATCTGGATTTTACGGATGAAGAACTGATTCAGGTGATGTGCAACTATCCCAAACTTATTGAAAGGCCAATCGTCATCAATGGCAATAAGGCGGTCATCGGCAGGCCTCCCACTAAAACTCTGGATATCCTGTAAAAGACTTTGCGAGGATTCTTTAACAGAAATTTAACCTAACACTTTTAAACCTAGGGCTACTTTTGTATTCTTATTAATAAGAATTTAAAAGTATGTCAAGAAAATTCGTGTATCTGTTTGTATCGTTTTGTTTCTTTTTCAGTACGGTTTCCTTTAGCCAAGACGCTGAAGATATGGAGAAAAAACGCGCTGAATATGAAAAAAAAGCGATGGAAGATTTATATGAGGCCATCAAAATCTTCACAAATGAATTGGATGCCGATGATTTTCAAAAAGAAATTTTAAGACAGAAAATCAAAAGTTATTACACTTCTAGAATAGCGATCTATAATGATCCTTCCCTTAAACCATATCAAAAAGAAGAATATGTACTCCAGCTCAATGCTACACATTTCTCGGACATATCTAATTTATATTCCGAAGATGTCATGAGCAAAGTTCAATTATTTATCAAAGACGGGGGTCAGACTCTTGAAAAAGAAAAGAAAAAGCGAAATAAAAAGAACAGTAAGAAAAATTAACTATGACTAAATTTATGACGTTTGCATTGATCCTCTTCAGTGCAGTAACGATGTATTCCCAAAATGATATTACTGTAACAGGTAAAGTAATTGACAAAGATGTTAACCAACCGCTAGAATATGCCACAATTGTTTTTTTTAGTAAGCAAGAAAATAAAATAATCACTGGCGGCATTACGGATTTAGAAGGAAACTTCAATATCCCTGTTCCGAAAGGCACTTATGACATCAGTGTCGAATATATTTCATATAAAACCAAATCAATTCCTAACCAAACGCTTCAAAAAAATACGGATCTTGGCGTTTTATCTATTGGTATCAATGCTGAAGCTTTGAATGAAGTGATGATTGTAGCAGAACGTACAACCGTTGAAATTAAATTAGATAAAAAAATCTATAATATTGGAAGCGATCTTACCACTGCCGGTGGATCGGTAAGCGATGCATTGAATAATGTGCCATCGGTATCAGTGGATGTAGAAGGTGCGATAAGTTTAAGAGGTAATGAAAATGTAAGGATTCTGATAAATGGAAAACCATCTGCTATGGCTGGTTTTGGTGATACCAACGTGTTGAGTCAGCTTCCTGCTGAAGCTATCGAACGAGTTGAAGTGATCACCTCGCCTTCCGCAAGATACGACGCCGAAGGGACCGCAGGTATTCTAAATATTATTTTAAGACAAAAAGAAACCTTGGGATTTAATGGTTCCTTGACAGCTAACATAGGCCATCCTGACAATTACGGTCTATCGGCTAATTTAAATTTACGAAAAGAAAAATATAACCTATTCACTACGTTGGGCTATCGGTATTTCAATGCACCTAGAATAAGTTTTAGCGATGCCACTTATTTTAATAGTTCCAACAGTGATTTTGATCGAATCCGTGAAGATCAGAAGGTGGATCGATTAAACCGTAATTACAATTCCAACATAGGAATGGAGTATTTTATAAATGATGACTCCTCTATTACAGGAAGTATTTTTTATAGATATGGTGAAGATGCAGACACCTCTTTAAATAATAGTGACCGTTTTAATCTTGGTACTCTTGAAGAACAAACACTGCGACGCGAAAAGCAAACGGAAGAAGATAATAGTTACCAAATTGCTTTTAATTACATCAATCGTTTAGATGATAAAGGCCAGCAGTTAACCGCTGATTTCCAATTTGGTCAGGATAAAGAAATACAAAATACAGGAATTTCTGAAGATTATATTAGTACTGGACAAATAGATCCTACACCTTTTCAAAGAGAAGAAGTTTACACCACAGAAGATCAGAACGAATATCTTTTCCAAATTGATTATGTACTGCCATTGGGTGAGGACAGTCAATTTGAAGCTGGATATAGAGATAATTATCAAAATGAAATTACAGATTATAATCTCGACCAAGAGAGAATTATAGGTAACGTTGCAACTGGTAATTTGATTCTTAACGACACCCTATCTAACATATTTGACTATACAGAGCATGTAACGGCAATCTATACTCAATATGGCACAAAATTTGGCGATTTCTCATTTCTATTAGGCTTACGATTAGAAAACACACGTTTAAAAGGAGATATTGATTCTAGACTCACAGATGAGGAACTCGTAGAAGCCTTCGGGTTTCCAATTCAGACTAACTTTGACAATAATTATTTAGGCCTCTTCCCTACGGTCAATCTTATTTATAACCTTGCTGAAGAAGATGAAAAAGAGGAAAGTGTTACATTGGGTTATAACCGACGTATAAATAGACCACGTGGTTGGTACATCAATCCATTTCCATCGCGTTCTAGCCGTACCAATGTATTTCAAGGAAACCCTAACCTACAACCAGCATTCTCCAATGCTTTTGATTTAGGGTATTTAAAACGATGGGATGACCTAACCTTCACCTCCTCTATTTATTATCAACACGAAACAGATTCTTTTGAACGTGTAGAAGAAAATACAGGGCAGCAAACCACGGACGGTATCGATATTATACGAACCATTCCCGTCAACCTTGCTACGAACGATAGAATTGGGGCCGAACTAGGAATTTTATACAATCCGACAAAATGGCTGCGTTTGAACTCCAGTTTCAACTTTTTCCAATTTGAAACAAAAGGCGCTTTTAATGGCGTTGACTATAGTGCTAAAAACACGAGTTACTTTGCTAGATTCAGTTCAAAAGTAACGCTACCTGGAAAGATTGATTGGCAAACCAACGCCAACTATTTTGGGGCACAAGAAAATGCACAGACCAAAACAGATGGTATTTTCTCAATGGATTTAGCGTTTAGCAAGGAAGTTTTAAAAGATAGAGCTACGGTATCTTTGAACGTTCGTGATGTGTTTAATTCAAGAATTAGAAAACAATCTACAACGACCCCAACGTTTAACCGTTATAGCGAAAACCAATGGAGAGTGCGCCAAGTCACCTTGTCTTTGATGTATCGTTTTAACCAACAAAAGAAACAACAACGTGAGCGCGAAAAAGGTCAAGGTGGAGACGACATGGATTATGAAGGATAATATATAAATAAAAATTAGGCATAAAAAAAGCTGTTTCAAAAAATTGAAACAGCTTTTTTTATAATAGACACTCAATTTAATGAGCTTTTGCTTCTTTTTTAGCTTTGCGTTCAGCTCTAATTTCGTTTAAACGCTCCATTGATGAACCAAAAATCCAATAAGGAACTACGAATGTTATTAAAAAGATCATTAACCAAAATCCAATGGTCAGTATAGTTAAAAATGCTAAAAATCCTAAATATTGGTCAAATTCAAACATAATAAGCGTCGCTTTTTTTTATAATTATAGCAAAGATAATAGAAACGGAATTGTTATACAATACCCAATTTGACATTTATTAACAAGGTTGTAAAGAATTTCAACAGACTGTCTAGTTTGATGGTAAGTTTTTAAACCGTCTGACTTGGCATCGTAACCACTTTCAAATTTTGATGCTTTGTGATTTATAAAAAAAAATTGAATATTTAAGTAAAGGATGGTTTCCTTATCTTTGAGGTATAACCAATGATCTTCAATACATTTTATATTATGAAAGCGATTCTTATTACAACAACTGCTCTGCTCGTTAGTATTCTTGCTGCCATAAATTTGAATTATGACGACACCACCACATCTTCACAAGAATTTCAGGGCAAGGCCTACTACATGACTAAATCAAAAATGGATTTGGGAAACTGGGGCGCACGAATGAGTGAAGTTCAAAAAAAGGAAATAGAGGCTAGAATGAAAAATAGGCTAGAGAAAACTTATATTATGGTTTTCAACAAGGAAGAAGCCTTTTTTTATGAAGATGAAAAATTAGATGCTATATCTGGTGCCACGGATTCTTGGGGGAAAAATTTCGCTCCAGGTCAGCAGTATAAAAATATTAAAGCAAACTCTCAAATCCAAAGTCAGGAATTTTATGGGAAACAATTTTTGGTAAAAGATTCGTTACAACCAATTAATTGGACGTTGGGCAAAGAATCAAAACAGATTGGGACTTACATGTGTTTTAAGGCAACAGCATCGATTCCTTCAGATGAACTCACTTGGTTTTCATTTTCGTGGGATAAATTAAGAAGCAATGAATCCAAAGAAACTACTAGCGGTGATAGCCTCAAGGAAAAGACCGTCAACCTCACTGAAGTCGAAGCTTGGTATGCTCCACAAATCCCTGTAGGCCATGGTCCGTCAGAATATTGGGGACTACCCGGACTGATTTTAGAGATCAGTGCAGCCAATACCACCATGTTATGCACAAAAATTGTGATCAATCCTGAAAATAAAAGTGTCATCGAAGCGCCCAATAAAGGAAAAGTTGTCTCTAAAATAGAGTATCAGGATATAATTTCTGCTAAAATGCAGGAATTTAGAGATAATCGTGGTGGGCGAGGACGCGGCTAATTATATAATAAAAATGCTATTCTTCAATATATTGGACAGATTCACGTCGCTAGAAAAAACAAGGTCATGTATCTAATTTTCATAGCTTTCCCATTTATCAACTTAACGTATCAAATTCTTTAAATTTCATGTTACAGCATTAAAACTATTCTCTATTTCGTAAATTGATTTCATCATAAAAACCTAACTTTGTGATAGAATCATATTAAAATTTTATGGAATACAGAATAGAAAAAGACACGATGGGTGACGTTAAAGTTCCCGCAGATAAATTATGGGGTGCACAAACTGAACGCTCCCGCAACAACTTTAAAATTGGAGCATCCGCTTCCATGCCACTAGAAATCGTTTATGGGTTTGCTTATTTGAAAAAAGCTGCTGCTTACACAAATTGCGAACTTGATGCATTGTCAAGTGAAAAACGAGATCTAATTGCCCAAGTGTGTGATGAGATATTAGAAGGAAAGCATGATGATCAGTTTCCCTTGGTCATTTGGCAAACTGGCTCTGGTACCCAAAGTAATATGAATGTCAATGAAGTCATTGCCAATAGAGCACAACAATTAGCTGGGAAAACGATTGGTGAGCATGAGCCTGTAATAAAAGCCAATGACGATGTGAATAAGTCACAATCATCCAATGATACGTTTCCTACTGGTATGCATATTGCCATTTATAAGAAGGTTGTTGAAAACACCATGCAAGGCGTCATCAAATTACGAAATACACTTCACAAAAAATCACAGGAATTTTCCGATGTTGTTAAAATTGGTAGAACGCATCTTATGGATGCCACCCCTATTACACTCGGTCAGGAACTATCAGGCTATGTGGCCCAATTGGATTATGGTCTGAAAGCACTTCAAAATACGCTTCCCCATTTAAGCGAATTGGCTTTAGGCGGCACTGCTGTTGGAACGGGATTGAATACCCCACCTGGATATTCTAAAATGGTTGCTGATTATATAGCTAAATTTACCGAATTGCCGTTTATCACTGCACCCAATAAGTTTGAAGCGCTAGCGGCGCACGATGCACTTGTAGAAACCCACGGCGCGTTAAAACAGTTGGCCGTTAGTTTAAATAAAATTGCCAATGACATACGAATGATGGCATCTGGTCCGAGAAGTGGTATTGGTGAGATTATTATTCCTGCGAATGAACCAGGAAGTTCCATCATGCCAGGTAAAGTG
>JBBSOJ010000157.1:0-7676 GCA_038259855.1 Flavobacteriales bacterium | reverse complement strand
GCTCTTGGCGGAAGGGGAATACAAAAACGACAAAAAGCACGGTATATGGAAGTATTATGAAAAGGGCGAGTTAACAGAAGAAAAAGATTTTACGACCTACAGTAAAAACCCTAAAAAACAATAGCATATACCAGTCTACCGATATCAGTAATGAGTCTTCAATCGTCCATTATAATTTTAAAGTTTTATAGCATGAAACCCGTTCTTTTCTAAAGAATAGTAAACAGACTGTAAATTTGAACGGTATTCTTATCGTCTATATTATTTAATTATATCTATTCTCAATTTTCCTATTTGGTTTTACATTCATACTTGAAGGCAAAGACAGTATAATTGTTTAATTTTGCAAAATGAAAAGAGTAATTATAGGACTTTCTGGAGGGGTTGATTCAAGTGTTGCTGCTTATTTGTTAAAAGAGCAAGGCTATGAAGTTATCGGTCTGTTCATGAAAAATTGGCATGATGATTCGGTGACCATAAGCAATGAATGCCCTTGGTTAGATGATAGTAATGATGCCATGTTGGTTGCCGATAAATTGGGAATCCCATTCCAAACGGTTGATCTAAGCGAGCAGTATAAGGAGCGTATTGTTGATTACATGTTTCATGAGTATCAAGAAGGACGAACCCCAAACCCAGACGTTCTCTGTAACCGTGAGATTAAATTTGATGTTTTCATGAAAATTGCGCTCGACTTGGGCGCTGATTATGTCGCAACGGGCCATTACTGCCGGAAAGGCACAATTCATAATAACGGCGAGCCTATATATCAGTTGCTAAAAGGTGTAGATGATAATAAAGATCAGTCTTATTTTCTTTGTCAGTTATCACAAGAACAATTATCAAAGTCTCTCTTTCCTATTGGTGAATTGACAAAACCTGAAGTTCGTGAGATTGCTTCAAGATTGGATTTGGTCACTGCTGATAAAAAAGATTCTCAAGGCTTATGCTTCATTGGAAAAGTAAAACTTCCAGATTTTCTTCAACAGCAATTACAGCCCAAGGAAGGCGTTATAGTTGAAATTCCAGAAAATAAAACATACTATGCATCATCAGAGCCCGATTTCAGCTCCAACACAGAACGGTTGGAATATCTGACACGTAAGATAGATTATGCTGTGTCCGATGGAACCGTTGTTGGAAAACATCAAGGGGCCCATTATTTTACAAAAGGTCAGCGCAAAGGCTTGGGAGTAGGAGGAACGGTGGAAGCGCTTTATGTCATTGATACAGACGTTACGGATAATGTTATTTATACAGGACAAGGTCAAAGCCATCCTGGATTATTGAAACGGGCTTTATTTGTAAAAGATTCTGAACTTCATTGGATACGAGAAGATTTGCAACTTCAAACCCATTCTACGATGACCGTTAAAGCCAGAATTCGCTATCGCCAGCCCCTACAAAATGCTGTACTGCATAAAGTAGAGGGAGGCCTTTTTGTTGAATTCGAGGACCTGCAATCAGCAATTACTGAAGGACAGTTTGTGGCGTGGTATCTTCTGGATGAATTAGTAGGATCGGGTGTAATTTCTTAACTTGTTGCTTAATTCAACATTCCCTAATTATGAAACATAGTTTGCTTGTCGTCATCATGATGCTTTCTTATACACTCCTATTCTCCCAGCAAGATGCTTGGGTATATTTGGTTGATAAAGAGAATGTTTCTGCATCCATTTCCAATCCTATTTCAATTTTGACGGCACAAGCCATCAATCGAAAAAATGCGAAAGGTATCGCCATTGATGTTAGAGATGTCCCCGTAAACGAGGCTTATATTTCCCAACTGAAACTACAATCGGGAATTACGGTCATGGCAAAGTCAAAATGGTTTAATGCGGTTCATGTTAGAGGTTCTGAAATTGATATCAACAATCTTTCCAATTTGGCATTTGTGGAAAGTGTTGATTTTGCAGATAAAAATTTGAATCCGGAAGGACGTCAAACTACGCAACAAAGCAAGCAACAACAGGAAGCATCCTTGATTAATTTTAGCTATGGTTCTACCCAAAACCAAGTAGAAATGATCAATATAGATGGGTTGCATCAGTTAAATTTTACAGGTGACGGAATGATCGTGGCGGTTTTAGACTCCGGATTTCCCAATGTCAATACCATGAGTGCTTTTCAGAGATTGAGAACCAACGGCGATTTATTGGATGGCTATGACTTTGTATCAAGAAGTTCGGACGTTTATCAGTTTACAGGAAGTGATCACGGAACGAAGACGTTGAGTACTATGGCCGGTTTTGTTCAAGATCAATATGTGGGTACGGCACCTGACGCCTCCTACTATGTATTCAGAACAGAAGATGTAGATTCCGAAAATCCTGTGGAAGAGAGTTATTGGGTCGAGGCAGCGGAACGTGCAGATAGTCTTGGCGTCCACATAATTAACTCCTCGTTGGGATATACGGTTTATGACAATCCTAATTACAGTTACACACCAGATCAAATGGATGGACAAACTGCTTTTATTAGTCGAGGTGCTAATATGGCCGCTGAAAAAGGCATTTTAGTTGTCAATTCTGCTGGTAATTCGGGCAATTCTTCTTGGCAAATTGTTGGCGCTCCTGCTGATGCAGCGGATGTCTTTACCATTGGCGGTGTAGATTCTCAAGGAAACTATTCAAGTTTTAGCTCAAGAGGAAGTGCTATTCAACCTACCTTGAAACCAGATGTGGTTGCAAAAGCTTCTAGTACCTCGGTCATCAGTCAAAGTGGATCTATCGTAAATAATAGTGGAACATCCTTCAGTTCTCCGATTATGGCAGGTGCTATTGCTTGTTTAATGCAGGCTTTACCAGAATTACCTATTGAGGATTTAAAACAAGTTATCAGGATGTCAGCTTCCCAATACGATTCTCCAGATTATTTTTTAGGCTTTGGGATTCCGAACATGCAGCAAGCATTGGACATAGCCCTTTCCCAAAACGACGTAGCCTTAGAAACGTTCAAAATTTTCCCCAATCCGGTAGAAGAGATTTTAAATATAAAGTCGAGTTCAATTTTAAGTAGTGAGTTGAAAATCTTTGATGTGATGGGAAAGGAAATGTTACATCAAAAGTTAAATACTCCAAATAATCGAATTGATGTTTCAGGGTTATCATCCGGAGTCTATATACTACATGTTATCAGTTCGGTTAATTCCATAACTCATAAATTTATCAAATCGTAATGGCTAATAGAATTACAACACTTTTCGGAATTCAACACCCTATAATTCAGGCAGGAATGATTTGGGCCAGCGGATGGCGTTTGGCTTCAGCTGCCAGTAATTCTGGAATTCTCGGTCTTATCGGAGCAGGATCCATGTATCCCGAAGTGTTGCGCGAGCATATTCAAAAATGTAAAAACGCTACTGACAAACCATTTGGTGTCAACGTTCCTATGTTATATCCCAATGTCGAAGAGATTATGAACATCATTGTGGAAGAAGGCGTTAAGATTGTTTTTACATCCGCTGGGAATCCAAAAACCTGGACGTCGTGGCTAAAAGAACGCGGGGTGACCGTGGTCCATGTAGTCAGTAGTCTGAAATTCGCCCTAAAAGCTCAAGAAGCTGGTGTCGATGCGATTGTTGCTGAAGGTTTTGAGGCTGGAGGACACAATGGTAGGGAAGAAACTACAACACTTACCTTAATTCCTATAGTAAAGGAAGAGCTTCAAATTCCGTTGATTGCGGCAGGAGGAATCGCTACTGGTCAAGCCATCTTGGCAACGATGGTTTTGGGTGCTGACGGTGTGCAGATTGGGAGCCGATTCGTTGCAAGTATGGAAGCATCATCCCACCAAAATTTTAAAGATATAGTGGTGTCTTCAAAAGAGGGCGATACACAGCTCACATTGAAAGAATTGGCCCCTGTAAGATTGATTAAAAACAAGTTCTACAACGAAGTTCAAGCCCTATATCAACAAGGAGGCACTGTGGAAGATTTAAAAACGCTACTTGGCAGGGCTCGTGCAAAGCGAGGTATGTTTGAAGGCGATTTGGAGGATGGAGAATTGGAAATTGGGCAGGTTTCTGGACTCATTCACAATATTAAAGCGGTAAACGAAATTGTATCTGATTTGCTAAAAGAATTTGAAAAGGCTAAAACAGAAGTGGCTGAACTGACATGGTAATTTAGAGTTCATTTTATAAAAAACATAAAGGGGAATTGCTTCCCCTTTATAGTTTGAAACGTTTTAACAACAAATTTTTAAATCCCTCTAAAATAATAGCTAAAATGTCTCTAAATCATAGAGAATGACTGATATGGCAGTGGCCATAATATTTCGAAACTCTACAACCTATTATAAAAATACGTGATTGAATTTATTTAGACTGAACTTTTTTCCCTTAATTTTTAAAATTTTCTCCTAAACGCAAGACCATTCTTAAGATTGTTTCTTCAAGACAATAGAATGGCGATTAAAATGTACCCTCAAATAGAGTATTTAGACCTGTAAAAAATTACCTTTGCAGCTTTAAAAAATAGGTAGTGATTTTATCCCGATATACATCAGAATTTAAATACAATCTCAAACTCGCAACACCCGTCATTCTTGGCATGTTGGGACATACGTTTGTAGGTTTGGTAGACAATGTCATGGTCGGCCAATTAGGTTCTGCGGAATTAGCCGCTGTATCGCTCGGCAACAGTTTTATTTTCATCGCAATGTCTTTAGGAATCGGATTTTCTACTGCACTGACGCCTTTAGTTGCTGAGGCACATTCCGAAAAGGATTTTGAAAAAGGAAAATCGTCCTTTAAACACGGACTTTTTTTATGTTCGGTTTTGAGTATAGTGTTGTTTTTGCTGCTATTGTTTGTGAAACCGATCATGTATATGATGGATCAACCTAAAGAAGTGGTCGATCTTGCCATACCCTATTTAGATTTGGTAGGCTTATCATTAGTTCCACTGATCGTATTTCAGGCTTTTAAACAGTTTAGTGATGGTCTGGCATTGGTTAAATACCCTATGTATGCTACGATTATTGCGAATCTTCTTAATGTATTGCTAAATTATCTTTTCATTTTCGGGAAATTTGGATTTCCAGAAATGGGCATCGTTGGGGCAGCTTTGGGAACTTTGATTTCCCGTTTCTTTATGTTGATCATTTTGTGGTGGCTGCTCAAATTAAAAAAGAAATCCAAAGCGTATGTTACCAACATCAAAATTTTTACACTGGATGTTGACATGTTGAAAAAGGTTTTCAACATTGGATTTCCTAGTGCCATGCAAATGTTTTTTGAGGTGGCCATTTTTACAGCTGCCATTTGGTTGAGCGGCACTCTTGGGAAAAATCCGCAAGCGGCGAACCAGATTGCTCTCAATCTATCCTCTATGACCTTTATGGTCGCCACAGGATTAAGTGTTACTGCGATGATCCGTGTGGGGAATCAAAAGGGACTTCGAAATTTCAGGGAACTTCGGCGTGTATCGCTATCGATATTTTTATTGGGATTTATTTTTGCCGTCATATTCGCCCTTATGTTTATCGCGCTACATAAAGTGTTTCCTCAAATTTATGTCAATCTAGACGATCCTATCAATGCCATAGATAATGCCGAAGTGATTCAAATTGCTTCCACCTTATTGATCGCGGCAGCAGTGTTTCAAATCAGTGACAGCCTTCAAGTTATTGCTTTAGGAGCCTTACGTGGATTGCAAGATGTGAAAATTCCGACCATCATAACATTCATTGCCTATTGGGCAATCGGTTTTCCGGTGAGCTATATTTTAGGGAAAGAAGAGGCTATGGGAAGTTTAGGAATTTGGATAGGTTTATTGGTTGGCCTCACGAGTGCCGCCATATTATTGTATATTAGATTTGACTATTTAACAAAGAAATTAATTTTGAACCAAGACATATAAAAAGCGATTCCATGGAACTACCAAAATTCATACTAGGCGACAATACGGACTTCCCAGATGCCATATACATTATCCATACCGAATTTCCTAGATTCATAATCAATTTGGAAACGGACGATGTTGAATGGTTGGAAGAGTTTGATGAGCACGATCAAAAGGAAATCGAATCAGAAACGGAGAATTTAATTCAACTTGCCACAGATTTTTACGACAGAGAAATTGAAAGATATGATGACTGATGATTGAGCAACTCATACAATACGATACAGAGCTTTTTATTTACCTAAACAGTCTCGGAACGGCCACATGGGATCCGTTTTGGTTGGCTTATACATCAAAATTTAATTGGATTCCGTTTTACGCAGTATTATTATATCTGATATTTAGACAAATTGGAACGAAATCAATGTTGGTCACAATCGTTTTGGTAGCATTGATGATTCTCGTGACCGACCAAGTCACTAATCTATTTAAACACGGATTCCAAAGAATGCGTCCTTGCCATTTGGCAGAAATCGTAGAGAGTATGCGATTGGTCAGAGATGGTTGTGGTGGTCGTTACGGATTCTTTTCCGGTCATGCATCGAATACAATGGCTGCCGCTATTTTTATTGGAATGACGCTAAAACCTCGCTTTAAATATTTGCTCTATATATTATTGGTTTGGGCTTTTTTAATGGCCTATAGCCGGGTGTACATCGGCGTTCATTATCCGATTGATATTGTATTAGGTATGATGTTTGGAGCAACGTCAGGTTATGTTTTTTACAGGTTGAATCAATACATTATTGCAAAAGTAGTCAACGCCGCTTAAGGATATAAAATTCATTGACCAAGCGCTCATTATAGCGTCTGGAATCAGGAGCAACTGTATTAAGATCAAAAGTTTCTTTTTTCTCAACATTGAATTTAGCTTTTAGAACCTTCCAATCGTCAGGACTGATATTGATTCCGAGCATTCCGAAAGTGTCAACATTGGGTAAATTATAAGTGCCATTGTCGTTTTTCAGTGCCGGGATCGGTTCGCCATAAGCCCAAATCATTTCAGGTGAAATTGTATTCCACCCATAGACGTCTAAATCATCTCGGGTCAACGCTGATATCGATTTGTTGGGAACAGCAATTAACGGTTCAACCAATGGCAATCCTAGAGAAAACGTCATGATGAAGAATCCTACAGTTAATAAGAGTACGTTACTGATATTCTTCTTTTTTAATTGAACAATCAAAACGACACCGATCAGTAGTGATATTATAGTAAGACTGCCAAATAATATCCAAAGTCCATCTAGTTTTTCTCCTAAAATGACATATAATACCACAGGAAACGCAAGAGCGATTAAAGCGATCAATCCAAAATTGAAATACACAGGGATCGTCTCTTTCTTGTTGTGCATAGTTTTAAATTGCCGAATTAAATACTCAATATAAAACCCTGTGTTTATTGCTAATGGAATCAATACGGGCATTAAATATCTTGATTTTTTTTCAGGAATTATTGACAATAAAACAACCGCAAAAAGCGTCCAAAGTAAACTAAATTGATAGGCTTTTAGATTCGAAACTCGTGATTTCAAATAGGGGTACAATAATCCTATAAATGCAGGAATGGTCCAAATACCGCTCTGTGTGAAAAAGCTCCAATAATAATAAAAAGGCTTTGTGTTGTAACTGTGCCAATTATTTGTCTCGCGTGTGGCGATGGCTTCAAACGTCAAAGGATCTTGAACCCGTACATACAAAAACCACCAACCACCGACGATCAGTGCCAAAAGGATGCATCCGATTAGTGGTAGAATCTTCGATGTTTTT
>JBBSOJ010000156.1:0-7706 GCA_038259855.1 Flavobacteriales bacterium | reverse complement strand
TCCATCTTTAACAATCGATGTTGTAGATCCATCATTTTCTGCAGCGTTTGGTTTGTGAAGCCTTTGTTTAAAAGATCCCTCTCAACCTCTTCCATTTTTTGCAACAGCATTTTTCCATCTCCTTTTGTGCCCAACTGCCCCAATTTATTCTCTAAAGCTTGTCGTAATTGTTGCTGCTGTTGGTAGATACGGTATAACTCACCATTCATTTCTTCACTAGAGCCTTCACCGTCCCCTTGTTCTTTACCTTCTTTGCCATCCTTTCCATTTTTCCCATTATCTCCTTCTGAACCTTCACCTTCACCACGCTCTCCTTCGCCACTTTTACCACTTTTGCCCTCTTTTCCTTCGCCTTCCTTTTTGCCCTTGTCACCATTCTTCATGCCGTTCTCCATCTCTTTGTTGAGTTCCTCTTGGCTTTTGATAATGTCGGGTAGTTGCATTCCATCGCCTTGACCTTGACCCATTCCTTTACCTTTTCCCTGGCCTTGACCCTCTCCTTGATTCATTGAAGCTTCCATATTGTCCAAGACATCACTCAAAAAACTAGCCAAATCATTTGTAGCCGTGATGGTGTATTGTTGGGTTGACACTCCTCGAATCAATTGGTTTTCGGAGAGTTGGTCCAGCGATTTATCTATGTTGAAGAACACGTCGGTTATTTTGGAGTTGACTGTTTCTGAAATCATCGGTTGTCGCAAAGACAAGGCAAACAAACTATCATCGATATGCTCAAAATGTTCTCTCAAATTACTCTGCTTACGCAAATACTTGCCATAAGAATTATTGTTGATTTGTATACCTTTAAATTGATTCATCAAACCTTCTTGATCAAAAGAGAACAAAACCAAGTTATCCAGAATCTGTCGCAAGGCTGCAGCATCTTCTTCCATCTGTTCTCCTCCACCAGACATCATCGACTGTTGCATATCGCCACTCATCTGTTTCATTTTCTTACCTGCCGCTTTCTGCTTTTTCTGGGCATCCTGTTGCTTTTGATCGGATCCTTTTGAATCTTTCTGTTTTTCGTTTTCCTCCTTTTGCTCTAGATCATCTGTCGCATCTTGTTGATCTTTCTCAATCTCTTTTTCCCCTTCTTTATCTTGCGAAACATCGAGTGGCTTTTTAAGTTCCTCATTTTCCTTTTGAAGGGCGTCCATTTCTTTTTGGAACTCATCGAACTTTTTATTGACTTCTTCTTGCTTCTCTTTTGTATTGTTCTCTTTATTTTCTTTTGACAATTGGTCTTGTTCGTCGGCCAACTTGTCCAGTTCGTTCATTAGTTTTTCCGCCTTTTTTGCCACGTAGTAGCGCTTGGTCAGTTCCAATAATTGCTCTAAACTTTTTTGTTTATTCTTATTCTGTTTAGCGAGTTGTTCTAGCTTTTCACTTAACTCTTCCTTTTCTATTTTATCTTGAAGTTTCTCCAGTTCATCAAGGAGCTTTTCATCTTTTTTAAGCTGTTCTTCGTTATCTTTAAGCCGCTCTTTTAAATCCTCTTTAAATTGATCCTTCTCTTTTTCTTCCGGTTGGAAGTTCTCAAGATTCTCCTTTAGCTTTTTATTGAAATTTTTCATCATCTCTTCCTGCTGCTTTTGACGCTCCAGAAAATTCTCAAATTTCTTTTTATCATTAAAGTTTAATTCATTCTTTTCTTTTTGGGTTTTAGACAATTCTTTTAGCTGTTGTTCTTGTTCTTTCAACTTATCAAAAGACTTATCCATATTTTTTATGGTTTCATTCTGCTCTTGCAACTGTTTCTGCTCTTCTTCGCTGCTCGTTAGCTTTCTGTAGCTAAATACTGGACTCTTTGTGCTTTTATAATTGTGTAGAGCATCAGTATCGAACACCTGAAAATAAAGCTCATAATTAACGCCTTCCTCCAGCTCCATATCATTTGGAAACGCTGTTATAAATTCATCAAAATTACCAGCTGCAATCGGCATTCTGATGATGGTTTTCTGTTCTTCCTTATCTGAAGGGTAATACACTAATTGCAACTGCCGAAGACCATAATCATCACTGATCTGTCCATAAAAATAAAGTGATTGATTATCTAAAGAATCTTTCTCCATTTTGAGCGTCATTTCGGGATAATCATCTCGGATGACATTTATGGAAAATCCTAAATTTTCATAGTCTTTCAAATTCTCATTACTTGTTGAGATGGTATAATCAAAATTTTGATACAACCGTTTAGAGGCCTCAAACTTACCATCTGACAGCGTTTCAAATTGAAGGGTGTCTTTTGCGTACAAAGCTACCTTGTTCGTTGATCGGGTATTGAGTTTCCAAACGACCTTTGTACCTTCAGGAACGGTTGCGCTTCCTGTACTCTTTAAGACTTCGTTTTGCTTATTGGTATAAGCGGGATATTCCAGAAACATTTCAAAATTAACAAGCGTTGGCACCTTCACCACATCGAGCATGTAGCTCTTTGATGAGACTTCATTGGCCGTTAAACTAAAATCTATTTCATTTTTTGGTTGTGTAAACACATATTCAAACTGTCCTGGCGCTGTTTGCTGTAAGAAATACGTTTCCCCGTTATACTTTATTTGGGCATTTTCAGGAATGAGGCTTCCAGCGGTTTTTACCAGTAGTTTATAATCTTTATTTTCTACCGCTTGCAACGACTCATTCAACACAAAAAATTGGAATGGTGCCGGGGGCTCATAAGCGGTTTTGTAATTAACGACACGCTCATAACTATCACTAAACCAATTGAAATGCCCAGTAAAATAAGTAAAAAGTAAAATCAAGATTGGGATGGCGGCATATTGTAAATACCGCACATTCTGATTGAAATTAACTGCTAATTTGAATGGAATTGGCTGTAGCTCCGCAGATTTTTGTTCGATACTTGCCATTAATAATTCAGACTCCGCGGTTTCTACATGTCGTGATTTCAGTTGTAAGACATTCAGTAATTTATCATTGACTTCAGGAAAATGCGTTCCGATTATTCTCGAAGCATCCACATAATCAATTCCTTTTTGAAGCTTGAATAATTTCGCAAGTGGAATGGCAATAAATCTAATGAACAGGGCCAACTCCACTCCGACAAAAACCCAAAATAACAAGGTTCTAGCCGTAGGATTGAGCCATAAAATATATTCGATAAACAGTGTGATCAATAGATATAAAAAACCGATCGCAAAAAATAGTATGGCACCCTTTAGCAATTCATTGACATAAAAACGCCTTATGAATTGTTCTAATTTGGATTGTATGTTCGTAAAATGATTCAACTGCTCTTAATTTAACTTACTAAACTACAATTTTATTTTTAGGTATAATTCGCTAAATTTGATAAGGTTGTGTTAATTTCGAAGTGTTGATGCCACCGGAGTTCGGTATCAAATTATAGTATATGATAGCACAACGCCAAACTCTGTAAATATAAACTGAAATTTTAATGAAAGATTTAAAATATTTGACAGCATTTTCCATCCCCATGATGGCCTTTATTGGTTTGTATTTACAAGGCCCCTTTTTATTTCTTACGCCAGTGTATGGCTTCGTAGTAATTCCGATACTCGAATTGGTCTTCCCAATTGATCCGTCAAATAGTTCGGACACTGAAACGAAACATAAATTAAAAAACAGACTTTTCGATTGGTTGCTCTATTTAAACCTACCGATTGTTTATTCATTGGTCGGTTTATCCCTCTACATGGTCTCTAACAATACGCTTCAGACTTATGAATTTATCGGACTTATTATATCTATTGGAATTGTCCTTGGCGTTAATGGAATTAATGTAGCTCATGAATTGGGACATCGCCAGACGACCAATGAGCGTTTTGTTGGAAAAGCATTGCTACTACCCGCACTTTACATGCACTTTTATATTGAGCATAATTTTGGGCATCATTTGCATGCCGCCACCAAAGAAGATCCGGCCACAGCTCGGTACAATCAGACCGTTTATGGATTTTGGATAAGCTCTGTCTCTCGGCAATATGTCAATGCATTTAAAATTCAAAAGCGTTTATTAGAAGGCAATCAGCTGACATTTTTTTCTTTTAAAAATGATATGTTTTGGTATACAATTATTCAAATAACCTATCTACTTACAGTGTTTATCCTATTTGGGGCAACAACCCTCCTATTTGCAGTGTTGGCAGCAATTACAGGTTTTATTCTATTGGAAACAGTAAATTATATAGAGCACTATGGCTTGTTGCGATTAAAATTACCTTCAGGTCGGTACGAGCGTGTTCGCGAAGTCCACTCTTGGAATTCGAATCACGTCATCGGTAGAATTGTTCTTTATGAATTGACACGTCACAGTGACCACCACTATAAAACCTCCAAGAAATATCAAATTTTAGATTATCACGACATAAGTCCACAAATGCCATATGGCTACCCTACCTCTATGGTATTGGCGATGGTACCTCCACTTTGGTTTGCAATTATGAATAAGCGCGTTCCAAAGAACATGATTGCGGGTTAGATAAAAGAGACTAGAGTGAAGAAAGTTGACTTGGCCTCTATTCATTGAAAGTGTTTTACAGCTGGTCATGCCTCTTTGTTCTTTGTTCTTTTTTCTTTATTCCTTTTTCTCTATTCCTTATCTATTCTATCTTTGTAACTCAAATCATAAATCATGACAAAACCCGTTCGTGTGCGTTTTGCACCAAGTCCGACAGGACCTTTACATATCGGTGGTGTCCGCACCGCATTATTCAACTATCTATTTGCCAAAAAACATAACGGAACATTCATTCTACGGATTGAGGATACCGACCAAAACCGCTATGTTGAAGGTGCCGAACACTATATCGTTGATTCCCTCAATTGGTGCCATATTCCTTTTGATGAAGGTCCTGGCAAAAATGAAACTCATGGTCCTTACCGACAGAGTGAACGCAAGCATATCTACAGCAACTATGCGGAACAGCTCATTGCCTCTGGGAATGCTTATTATGCATTTGATACGGCAGAAAGTTTGGATTATTATCGTAAAGACCATGAAGCAAAAGGAAAAACCTTCATCTATAATTGGCACAACAGACACTTGCTCAAAAATTCGTTGACACTAACCAACGAAGAAACCCAAGAAAAATTAGCTGCAGGTGAAGACTATGTGATTCGATTTAAATCACCGCAAGATGAAACACTTCATTTAAAGGATATCATCCGTGGCGATATTGAAATTGATACAAATGTGCTGGATGATAAGGTCCTTTTTAAAAGTGATGGCATGCCAACCTATCATTTAGCTAATATTGTCGACGACCATTTAATGGATATTTCCCACGTTATTCGTGGTGAGGAATGGCTACCCTCTTTAGCATTACACTATCAATTATATGATGCTTTTGGCTGGGAAAAACCGCAATTCGCACACCTCCCACTGATTCTTAAACCTACGGGTAAAGGAAAATTGAGCAAGCGCGATGGCGATAAATTGGGCTTTCCAGTATTTCCTTTAGAATGGAAAGATCCATCAACAAATGAAGTGTCAAGAGGTTACAAAGAAGATGGTTACTTCTCCGAAGCCATGGTCAATTTTTTAGCATTTTTAGGCTGGAATCCTGGGACAGAACAAGAGATGTTCTCTTTGGAGGAGCTTGTAGAAGCTTTCGAACTGGAAAAAGTCCATAAAGCAGGTGCACGATTTGACCCAGATAAAATCAAATGGTTCAATCATCATTATATGCAACTTCAAAATGATGATGACTTGGCGGAACAATTCAAAACATTACGAACGGAATTAAAAGATATTGATGTCAACTATATTTCATTGGTGGTTGGTATGATCAAAGAACGTGCAACCTTCATAAATGAATTTTGGGACGCAAGCTCTTTCTTCTTTGTAGCGCCGAAAAATTACGATGACAAGTCATTTGCGAAAATAATGAACAACGATGCTCGCGAGTTGATGAGCGAATTGGCGCAAACCATCAGTAAGATCTCTGATTTTACTGTTGAAAATCTTCAAACTGATGTAAAAGCTTGGATTGGTAAAAAAGAGGTGGGATTTGGCAAAGTGATGCAACCGTTACGTCTTGCTTTGGTTGGTGCCATGCAAGGACCTGATGTGTTTGAAATTATGTTTATGATAGGAAAGGCTGAAACCGTACAAAGACTTGAAAATCTTGTTCAAACCCTATAAGTTCAAATACTTACAAGACAGTATATTGAATTTTCTAAAATTTTAAATAGTTCTAGATGATTCACGCACGGTTTTAATGGTAATTAAAGCGTAAATTACATGAGTATATTTTAACGCATTAAATAATCAATTATGAGTTTTATTTGGATCCCTATTATTTTTATCGTTTTGGTGATTTTATTTTCATCATTTTTTACTGTGAAACAGCAATCTGCAGCGATTATTGAGCGTTTTGGTAAATTTCAAAGCATTCGCCAATCAGGTTTACAGATGAAAATTCCTATCATTGACCGCGTTGCAGGACGTATGAGTTTAAAGATTCAACAATTGGATGTCATCGTTGAAACCAAAACCAAGGATGATGTCTTTGTGAGGTTGAAAATTTCGGTTCAATTTATGGTCATCAGAGCCAAAGTATATGATGCTTTTTATAAACTTGATTATGCACATGATCAAATAACAAGTTACGTGTTTGATGTGGTACGTGCCGAAGTTCCAAAAATGAAATTGGATGATGTTTTCGTCAAAAAAGATGACATTGCCATTGCTGTAAAAACCGAGTTGAATGACGCCATGTCTGATTATGGATATGATATCATTAAAACGTTGGTAACTGATATCGATCCAGATGCTCAGGTAAAAGCGGCAATGAACAGAATCAATGCCTCTGAACGAGAGAAAATAGCAGCGCAATTTGAAGGTGACGCCGCACGTATTTTAATTGTAGAACGTGCTAAAGCAGAAGCAGAAAGCAAGCGTTTGCAAGGTCAAGGTATTGCAGACCAACGTCGTGAAATCGCACGAGGATTAGAAGAATCGGTGGAAGTATTGAATAAAGTTGGGATTAATTCACAAGAAGCTTCAGCACTGATAGTGGTGACGCAGCATTATGATACGCTACAGTCCATTGGTGAACATGTAAATAGTAATTTAATTTTGTTGCCAAATTCTCCACAAGCAGGAAGCGACATGCTCAACAATATGGTTGCAAGTTTTACAGCGAGCAATCAAATTGGTGAAGCCATGAAAGAAGCTAAACAGAAGAAACTACTTGGTGGGGATAAAAAATCATAAATCTTTCGTTTGACAAAACCTAAAATATCGATTTTATTATCAGTTATATCAAATAATGACTATTCTGATACTGAAAGTTATATATCGAACTAATGTCTTTCTAACCATCTAAAAACTACTAATAAAATGCATACATTCAAGATAAAGTCATCTTTAATGTATGCATTTTGTTGCGCTATGCTTATTTGTTCTTATATTTTTTGACCATATCTTTTAGACTGTCTCTATACTCTTCAAGCGCTTTATTATTCATGTCTGCACTTTCATTGGAACCTTGCGGTAGGGTCATCTCTGTTTCATCCAAATACTTTTGAAGTTCAGGATAATTTTCTTCAATATCGCGCATGATTTGAGAGATTTCTGTAAGAACGCTTTGTGACATTTTCATGATAGTCTGTTTTAAAGTTTAGTATTCAATGTAAATATCATCATTAATGAAGAAAAAATTTAATGCCATAGCTAAAAAAGTGAACCTAAATGGAAACGATTCCCATTAAGAACATCT
>JBBSOJ010000155.1:0-7747 GCA_038259855.1 Flavobacteriales bacterium | reverse complement strand
TCTGGCGGATCATTTCTGTGCCATTCCAAAATGGTTGCCAAGTCACCAAATTGCCCAACATTGCCCTCCGGAAAACCATTTACAACCTGCAAATCTGTATAGCGAAGCGCCATATACAAAACACTTCTTGCGACATCGCCTTTAAAACTGCCGAGCGTACCCACCGGTCCATTATATTGACCATAAAACTGGTTTCCTCTCGAACTATTTTCTGGGCCATCAGCAGCGCGTAAAGCGTGAGCATCAGAGTTTCCGTGTCGCAAAGAGTCGGCTGTTGTATTCCAAAAAATCTCCTTGCCATCGCTGATCTCGTCTATTTCGATGCTATAAAACCCACCTCTTGAACGAGGATATGTGTGCTCCCGATTCCATTTTCCTGTACTTATTGAATTGAATTGATAATCTAATTTTGGTCTGCCGACTTCCTTATACACAAGCCACACTTCATTACTATTGAGAGGGTTTTGGTCAGCTTCATAGAGAATATCGATCACATCGGTATACGTTTGCGCTCTCACGACGCCTTCTTCTGCGATGATCTCTTGGATGGCATCTCGCAATTCAAAATCTGCCAAACCATCAATACTATCATAGTAACCTTCGGGCTGGGTACTTGTAACTATGCCATAACTAGGGTTTATAGGAGTTCCAAAAGCAGCTGTGGTAAAATCATTATCAACCACTCGGACACGTAAATTATTATTTATCGCTGAAAAGGTAGGCGGTAAATCTAGTAATTGAATTTGCATCACCTCATCGCCTTCATCTAGCAAATCGTCCAGCACTGTGATACTTGTAGTAGCCGTATTTGTACCACTTGATATGGTGATGGTAGTAGTTCCTGAAAAATCATCACTATTGAACGTTCCGTTATCAAGACCGAGTGTAAATGTGAGGTCAGAACTGACGCTTTCTTCAGATGTCAGTATAATGTCAAACGTATCACCTTCGTTATACATCACCTGTGCGATGGTTATAGAGATCCCGTTTAGAATAATACCGCTGCCATCATTTAGAATTCTTGGTGTTGGCGTTTGAATTAGATAACCAACGTCATTATTGCCATTGTCAAGTTGAATGGAATTGGAATTATTACTACCACCTTCCGAGATAATTTGAATGTCAGGATTAAATGCAGAAAATAGCGGGATGAGTCCAGTGCCATCATTTTGAGTGGTCCGATACAACAAAACATCGATTAACGTGTCATCTACATAGGCTAGAACTGGTTCTTCAAAGTCAATGTCATCAGCTTGATAAATGGCCACGGCATCGACACCATTTTGAATGATGTTAGTAGGTATAAGATATTGTGGAGATGGCGATACATTAGCGCTTCCTATGAGCAACAATCCATTAATATCAGTTTCAAATCCATCTAGATCCAAGGCCAAATAACTCATGTTACCACCAGAGTTAGAGCCATTGAAAAACACCACTACATAACCATCCAAAGAAAAATTTGGAGTTTGTGATTTCAATTCAATAAATTCATTATTATCGCTATTGCTTTCAGTTGTAAATGTATCGCAGTCCAATTCATTGATGCGCAATACTTGACAAAAAGTTGACTGAACCATCAAAACAAACACAAAACACCCTATGAATTTATTCATCTTACATTGTAGTTTAACTAAAATAAAGCCATCTAAATGATCGTAATTTCATCATTATGAAATCCTTAAACTAACATACAACTTCTTTCGTTAACTTTGTGATATGAAGAAATCATTTTTCAAACTATTGGCACAGTTCAACAAATCAGTGCTACCTAGCTACTCTAAAAAACAATTGGATTTATCAAAAGCGAGCAAATTTCAAATGGCGATCATCGGTTGGCGCGTTTTTGTGACGAAGAATGCTTTGGATTGAAACCCAAATCATCTTATCCATCACACTAATTACCTCTATAATTTTCTAAATTTTATAACGACTTTAACGCTTTTTTACAGCTAAATGATGACATTTAGCCTCTGATGATATTGTCGTATTTTTGCGATCATTTAATTTCCAATTTCAATTGCCTTCCATGAAAATAAAAATACCGTTTTTTCTATTTTTTCTGTGTTCAATATTAAATGTGCAATCACAGATTCTGAAACCAGTTGAATGGGAAACATCAATTGAAAAGACTACTGACACTACAGTTACTCTTATTGCTACTGCTAACATTGATGACGGCTGGCATTTATATTCTCAAAAAGTCCCTGATGGCGGCCCAATATCCACCACGTTTACGTTCAAACCAACCGATGATTTCTCTCTAATTGGAAAAGTTTCTGAAGAAAAAGGAAAAACAGTAGATGATGAGGTCTTCAATATGAAAATTAAATTTTTTGAAGATAGAGCTGAATTCAAGCAACAAATCAAACTTATAAATAAAGAACTTTCTATTGTAGAAGGCGAAGTTGAATTTATGGTATGTGATGATGAGCGCTGTTTGCCACCCGAATACGTCGATCTGATTTTTAGACTTTCCGATAAAGACACGAGCCTATTTGGAACCACAGAACAGACTATTAATTTTCAAGCCCCTGACGACACAGAGAAGGACGTTGTTAAAAACATTGGAAAGCAAGAAAAAAAGGCTGACGACCAAGGTTTATGGACCATTTTCTTGATTGCATTTATTTCTGGCTTCGCAGCTTTATTAACACCTTGCGTATTTCCGATGATCCCAATGACTGTGAGTTTCTTTACGAAACAGAGCAAGAACAAAGCGATCGGCATTAGAAACGCCCTCATCTACGGTATAAGCATCATCGTAATTTATGTGTTGTTAGGAACAGCGGTGACCGCTATTTTTGGGGCAGACGTCCTTAATGCTTTGGCAACAAACGTCTGGTTCAATGTTATATTTTTCTTATTGTTGATCATTTTCGCATTATCATTTTTAGGAGCTTTCGAAATCGTACTGCCTAATAAATGGGCGAATAAAGTTGATCGACAAGCAGATAGAGGCGGAATTATTGGTATATTTTTTATGGCCTTGGCCTTGGCCATTGTATCCTTCTCTTGCACAGGCCCAATTGTTGGTACGCTGCTGGTAGAGGCCGCTTCGAAAGGTGGCGTTGCTCCTATTGTCGGCATGCTCGGCTTTTCTTTGGCGATTGCGCTTCCATTTGCCTTGTTTGCAGCATTTCCGGGTTGGTTAAACTCCTTACCAAAATCTGGAGGATGGCTAAACACCGTGAAAGTTGTTCTTGGATTTTTGGAATTGGCTCTGGCATTTAAATTTTTGTCCCAAGCAGATTTGGTATTGCAACTGCATATTTTGGAACGCGAAGTTTTCATCGCTATCTGGATTGCAATTTTCGGAACCTTGGCATTATACCTTTTTGGCAAAATTAAATTACCGCACGATTCACCCTTAACACACATATCTGTGGGTCGATTGAGTTTAGGACTTATCGTCCTAACTTTCACCATTTACATGATTCCTGGACTTTGGGGCGCACCCTTAAATTTAATCAGTGCCTTCCCTCCTCCCTTAGATTATGCTGAATCTCCCTACGGCGTTGGAAATTCAAAAACTGGAGGTGGTGTTATGACCAATGCAAATGACGAACTCCCTGAAGGCGCACATTTATTGGCACCTCACCAAATTCTAGCTTTTAATGACTATGAAAAGGGACTTGCCTACGCAAGGAAAGTAGGCAAACCTGTAATGCTCGATTTTACTGGTTGGGCTTGTGTGAATTGTCGCAAAATGGAACAGAATGTTTGGGTTGACGATCAAGTGTTGAACATTTTGAAGAATGAGATTGTACTTATCTCCTTATATGTGGATGATAAACGAGAACTTGAAGCAGATGAGATTATTGATTCAAAATTAAAACCAGGAAAAAAATTAAAATATATCGGACAGAAATGGAGTGAATTCCAAACTTTAAGATACAAAACCAACACGCAACCATTTTACGTCTTGGTTGATCATGATGAAGACAATTTGATAGACCCTATTGGTTATACACCTGACGTTGATGAGTACTTGGCTTGGCTAAATAAAGGGATCTCAAATTTTGAAATAGATTGATACACATAAATTTTAAGTTTAAGCTCGTCAGATTATAAAGCGGGAAGTGGGTTGTAAAAATTACTTTCAATCATTCTGAAATCATCCACAACTTTATGAGAATTTTATGAGAAATGGTTTTATATAGTTCCTTTTTGGCAGTATATTTCAGAATCAAATATTTAAAACACATACGAAATGAAGACACTATATAAAGCTAGTACGACAGCAGTTGGCGGAAGAAAAGGACATGTAAAATCAGAGGAAGGTCCAGTAGATTTTAAGTTGTCCGTCCCGGAATCTATGGGAGGCGACGGTGGCGATGGTGCAAACCCTGAACAATTATTTGGCGCAGCCTATGCCGCATGTTTTGGAGGCGCTATACAATCTGTTGCCAAAAGTGAGAAGATTAAAATTGACGAAAAAGAGCTGAGCGTTACTGCCATCATAGGTTTTTGCCAAGATGAAGATGGATTCTTTTTAAAAGCAACGTTAGATTGTTACATCCCTGGAGTTGATCTCAAAACAGGTGAGGATTTAGTTGAGAAAGCACATGAGGTTTGTCCATTTAGCAAAGCGACACGTGATAATATTACCGTTAAATTAAATTTATTGCTCGATGAATAGTGATTCATTGATAGGATATTTTATTCTACAAAAAGCCCACCAATTGGTGGGCTTTTTGTTATTTAAACTTTGAGACAGACACAAGATTTCTTGATTTAATCCAGTTGCTTAACCCAAATTATGAAATTTAATAGTTCAATATTAGGTAAAGATTACTTCTACCATGTATTTAAATGCTATAAGAAATTTTATAAAAAGTGATTCGCTTACCTGATGAAACATAGTCAATCGTAATTTTTAATGAGGCAACTTGTCCTTGACCATTCCATAAAGGAAAGTCCCAAGCAAAGCGCCAAAAATTACAATTAATATAGAACCGTATCCAGCGCCCAAAAGCACGTACATTGGTCCAGGACATGCGCCTGCCAATGCCCATCCCAAACCGAAAATTATACCGCCAATAAGATAGCGCTTTATACCTTTATCTTTTGGATTTAAACTCATTTTACTTCCGTCAATTGGTTTCATGTTTTTCTTCTTGATAAGTTGAATTCCAATAATGCCAAGCACTAAAGCAGACCCCATAAGACCGTACATATGAAAACTTCCAAAATGAAACATTTCATAAATTCGAAACCATGACGCTGCTTCAGATTTAAACATTATAATTCCGAAGAAAATACCAATTGCTAAATAGGTGATGTATCTCATGATTAAAATATTAAAGGGTAAATTAAATGTATCATTACCAACCCACCTATAAAAAAGCCTATTGTAGCTATAAGAGATGGTAATTGTAGGTTGCTAATTCCAGAAATGGAGTGACCTGATGTACAGCCACCTGCATACCGCGCTCCAAATCCAACTAAAAGTCCACCAATCAATAATAACGTTATCATTAACGGGTCACTTAATGCGTCTGTCCCAAAGATTTCTGGTGGCAAGTAACTTTCTCCTGCGCTGGTAATTTGATAATCATCAGCAAGTTGTTGTGCAACTTCTGGATTGATTTTTACCGTGTTGTCACTCATATAAGTTGAAGCGATAAATCCACCAATTATGGCACCGACCACAACCATTAAATTCCAGCGTTCTGCTTTCCAGTCGAATTTAAAAAAATCTGCCGCTTTACCTGCACCAACAGCAGCACAAGCTGTTCGCAAGTTAGATGACATCCCAAATTGCTTTCCGACAAATAAGAGAAGAAACATTACTAGAGCAATTAAAGGGCCCGCAACATACCAAGGCCAAGGTTCATAAATCCAATTCATAATAATTAATTTTGATGCAAAGATGCTTGTTTTTAGAGAATAGTACTGTAACAATAGTTACCAAAACCTCACTAGAATTTATTTATTTCTAAAAAAAGAAAATGATGACACGTACTAAAAAATAAATTTAATGTCAATTCTATTCGGTTTAACCGCAATAGTCATGATTGTAATGGCATCCTAATTAAAATACCAGCGGTTTCTTTTTAGTTGTTTGTAGATTACATGAGTTAAAGTAAGAGAATCGTTGGTGATTTGGGATACTTATTTGCGTTTCCATTAATTATAGTCTTATTAGGTAACAAAAGTTACAGAGCAGACGATGGGTTTATTCTATCTTTGTATTAATTTTGAACATAAAAACTTACATAGCGGCGCTACTTACATTCATTTTTTTAGCAAAATTTGTTGCCATAGATGCAAATGCGTTGAATCTTATTTTCAGCGGAACCGAACTATCTTTTACCAATCTTAATTGTAAGAAGAAAAATTTTACAAATCACGCACAGACAAAAACAGAGTTTTCTCAAACCGACTCAACGACTTCGAAAGTCATAGCATTAAGTGGTTTTTGCACGTCGCAATTTCAACTTCAATTGTTTTCTTGGGAAACAGACATTTTAAAAACAGATTTAGTTTTTAACGAACATCTCACTTCAAATTTGAGTTATCACTATTTAGATAACGATTCTCCACCTCCTCGGCAGGTTTAATTCTACACATTTATAAAAATTTAAAGTCGGTGATTCCGTAGTGCTTCTTTGTGCCCATAACGATGTGTCAAAATGAACCATTACGAACATACACCGCACAAATTCAAACTTTTAAAAATCACTTTCAATGACGACACATATTTTAGTCAGCCGTCGTTCCATTCAGCTGTTGCGTGTATTGGTAAGCGGAATATTTCTCGTAGCGGGTTTTAACCATTTGCTCAATGTAGAGAAAACCGCGCAGCGAATTGAACAAGCAAGCTTTAAAGGCATCGCCCATTTATTTGGCGAACCTCAATGGCTCATTATTGCTTCTGGAATAGTAATGCTAGTTGCGGGTTTTTTATTCTTAGTTGGATATAAAACCAAGTGGGCGGCAATAGTCTTAATGGCAATTTTAATACCCATAACATTAACCGTTCAAGTAGGGCAAATTACCACACTTGGACCACTCTTCAAAAACATAGCAATTTTAGGTGGTCTTCTATTTTTTATATTGAATGACACCAATAATCCTTTAAAAATAAATCAAGATGAAAACATACATATTTAGTTCAATTTTTTTAATGCTAACACTGTTTAGCACAACTAATTTAAAAGCACAACAAATGCCTAACGATATAAACAATTATGTGGTGCTTACCAAAAACGTAGCACAATTGCAACCCATAATTCTCACTGCCGAAGCGCTAAAAGCTGAAGAAGGCAAAGCATTTGGCGATTTTCAAGTCGTTATCTGTGGCAAGGGAATTGGCGACATTACCGATGTAGAGAAAATGAAAGACTTTGTCGAAAAAGCTGAAAAAGCAGGTGTACAATTGGTTGCCTGCGGTTTTTCGCTTAATAAATTCAAAGTCGATAAAACAAAAATTCCAAAAGACATAAAAACAGTAGAAAACGGAATTCTTTACAATTTTCAACTTCAGAAAAAAGGATATAAAAGTTTAAGCCTGTAATTATGAAAAAAATAAAAAATAGCATAATCACGATAACATCGCTTTTAGGAATTCTATTGGTAACCGTTGCCTGCAAGACGGAAAAACCAAATACGATGGAAAATACTTCTCCATCAAAGGATACATTGAGCATTACCATATTACAAACTGCCGATATTCACGGACAATTAGATACACACCCTGAATTGTTTTGGGAAAACGAAAAAGTGGTCTTTAAAAATCGTG
>JBBSOJ010000154.1:0-7785 GCA_038259855.1 Flavobacteriales bacterium | reverse complement strand
TCTTTGGTCACGAAATCCTTTTGATACTGCACATTTAAGCAATTATTGCAGTCTTTAGAAATTGTTTCGAATTCCGATTTTATCCAGCGTCTTGCCGCGCCAATGCCACGTGTATC
The DNA here is from genome assembly GCA_038259855.1 of Flavobacteriales bacterium. Classification (GTDB taxonomy): domain Bacteria; phylum Bacteroidota; class Bacteroidia; order Flavobacteriales; family Flavobacteriaceae; genus JBPOFM01. The sequence goes on along the minus strand of JBBSOJ010000154.1, from coordinate 7,669 downwards.
TGAAACCGTATCGCTAAAGGTGTTTCGAGTTCCAAATTCGGTCAATATCTTCACATCCTTTTTTATGCGCTCGGCTGAAATGGCATCGATGATGTCATACATTTTAGGGTCGGTTTGCGCAAATATTGAGATTGTGAAAAGAATTATTAATGGGAAGAATAATTTCTTCATACGCTTTTTTTATTTTGATTAACTCCAATAGACCACATTTTAAATATTTGACAATTGGAATTTATAAATTGAAATTCATTTTGATTTTATTCATTTAATTGGAGAGTTCCAAAAATATTTGCATCTATCCAACCTCTATTTTTATCGTCTCCTTCAACAGGAATGGAGCCAATGAAATTTTCACGTTCAAGGCTTCCATCGTTATCACAATAGGCTAAAGCAAAGCCAATTTTCTTTCCTGTGGACAAGTTTACAGGCTTGTTGCTGCCATTATCATCATAGGAATCGTTAAAAATTGATAACTTGAGTTCCCAAATAGTGGTTTGATCTTTTGTAACATGTTTTGAAAATACATGATTATTATATAATTTCCCCACTTTTTTAGGCGACATATCTACCACATTTCCATCCAATGCGACATGATAGGCGAAGGCATTATGATTATATTGATGCTCGCCGCCACTATTATCTTCATCAACAAACACTTCGACGCAATCATCGTCCCACCACAATTTTAATGGGTCTGTGTGCTGGTCGAAAATGACATCATCAGTGATTTCCACCAAAATAAAAATTGCTTCTTCTGTCCAGCTCAATTTATAACGTCCTTGAAAATCATCTTGCGAATATGGATTACCCAGCCAAAGCTGGTCAATGGGATGCCACTTATTCTGTTCGTTCCAAATGGGTTCGTTGGCAATACCATCGATCGTAGGGGATTGCTTCGCCTTTGGAACGCCGATAAGTTGGGTGTCTGGTTTTTGTTCTACTGTTTTTGGGATGTTGGTAGTTTTACAACTTGTCAAAAATATGAGTATAATTAAACCTGAAATTTTATGCATTTTTATTTTTTATAATTGAACTTCACAACTTCGATCTCACCATTTTCTTGTTTGATATCCACGTAAATATTCATTTCGTCATTACTTATCTTTTCAAACATCATGCCTTCAAAAACGACTTTATCGGTTGTGATTTCTTTCAAAGGAAAATCAACGGTTTCATCTTTGGTTTCCCAACCTTTCAAATCACTATCGAAATGTTTCAATTGTAAAATAAGGGAATTTTCAACTTCACGGATGATTTCAATTTCATAGAAGACTACTTGACCTTTATCAATCAATTTAAAAGTTGCCATCATCGAACCGCCTGATGGTTCGCTCCAATTTTCTTCTGTAATTCCACCAAAAGCTTCGCCTTTCCAATTGCCTGAAATCCATTTAAGATTTTCGAGTTTTGGTTCTAATGTTTGAGGGATCAATTCTCCAACCACTGCTAGTTTTTTAGAATCTGGACTTATGGCGATTCTGCTAATTTCACCGATTCCGAAATCATTTAAATTAGCAACTTTTATCCAATCGTCATCCGTGCTTGGATCAAATTGATATAGAATGCCATCTTTTGCCATGAGAATAGAACCTGCAGGTGTCCAACAAAAGTCTTCCATATTCGGAAGTGTTTGAATGATGGTTTTGGTATCTCCAGTTAGCGGATGAATTGATTTTATTTTCCATAAATTTTCGCTCTCTTTCGAAATAAAACTCATCAAATTGCTGTTGGGAATTTTATGAATCGATCGACCAACGTTTGTTTGCAATTTTCTGTTAAAGTTATCTTGAAGGTGTGTCAAATAAAGTGACATACTATCGTCTTCCAATACGGACGACATAATGATGTCGGGCTCATACCAATTATGATATCCAACGATTAAAGTATCCATCAAGGCTGAATTCTCTCCGTTTTTTATTGAGTATTTATAGAGTAATTGCTTACCATCCCTATCCAAACGTATTGCTGAAACAGCATCTTCGTTTGGCATTTTCGCAGGCGAATACTCGCTACCTTCTGTCGAAGAAATCCAAGTTTTAGAGTCAGTTGAGATGGTATAACTTACAATGTCTGTCTGTTCATTTCTATATCCAGCGTACAAGAGCGTGTTACTATCTGCAAAAGATGGTTGATTGTCATATCCAACAGTGTTGGAAACATTCTTAAAATTGACAAGTTCAAAACTGTCTTTTTTATAATTCAAATCGAATAAAAACACTTCGGTATCAGTTTGAGCAAAGTGTGTATATGTAATTAACAAACAAAAAAAGATGAGTATTTTTTTCATTTAAAAGCGAGTAAGGATTAAAGATACTAAAATATCCATTTGAGAAGCTATCTATATTCAGACACTTCAGAATTAAGATCCCTGCTATTTGTCTACATTAACGTTAAACTTATAGCCAATCTTCATTTTTTTGAAATTGAAACTGTTTAAAACGTTCTGATAATAATATATTTGTTTGATTTAAAATTAAAATATTCTATGAAACTATCAAAATTCACTCTATTTGTGGCACTGACCATGCTGTCCCAGGTCAATGCGCAGAACGAACCAGTAAAAACCAATGTTGATTTATTCAGTCCGCTTGCAATCGATAATGTTCGAAATCCCTACAGAACACAAGCGGGAGAGCCATCCGTAGATTATTGGCAGAACGAAGCAAATTATAAAATTGAAGTAACCTTGGACGAGTCTGCGTTTAAAATTTCAGGCAACGTGGAGATTGACTATATTAATCACAGTCCTGATGCACTGGGTTATGTATGGTTGCAGCTAGATCAAAATAAATTTACTAAAGATTCCAAAGGAACTGCCATCACTGGTGCAGTAGGTGGGCGTTTTGTAGGTGATTTAGATGGCGGTTATAATTTATCATCGGTAACGGTCAATGGAAATAAAGCCAATTATATTGTCACCGATACAAGAATGCAGATCCGTCTAGAAAAGCCAATGGAGGCCAAAGGAGGGAAGCTGACAATAAATATAGAGTATGATTTTAAAATTCCTGAATATGGTGCGGACCGCATGGGGCGCATAAAACAATCCCAAGGATGGGTTTACGAATTGGCACAGTGGTTTCCGAGGATGGCCGTCTATGATGATGTCATTGGATGGAATAACCATCCATATTTAGGATCTGGTGAATTCTATTTGAATTATGGAGATATAGACTTTAAAATAACCGTTCCTTATGATCATATTGTGGTTGGTTCAGGTGAGTTGTTGAATATTGATGAGGTATTTTCAAAGGAGATTGCGAAGCGTTATAGAGATGCTCAAAAAAGTGATGATACTTATATGATCATCGCCTCTAATGAGGTAGGGAATACAAAACTGACACGTCCCGTTCAGTCAGGGATGTTGACATGGCATTTTAAAATTGATGAAACGCGTGATGCTGCTTGGGCTTCTTCCAAAGCTTTTATTTTAGATGGCGCCAAAATTAATCTTCCAAATGGTAACAAATCAATGGCATTATCAGCTTATACTGTTGAGAGTGCAACAGATGATAGTTGGAACAGATCTACCGAGTACGTTAAAAATTCAATTGAAAATAATTCAAAATGGTTCGATTATACGTATCCTGTTGCTACTAATGTTGCAGGAATTGTTGGTGGAATGGAATACCCTGGAATTGTTTTCTGTTCCTGGAAAAGTAAGGATGCAAGTCTTTGGGGTGTCACAGACCATGAGTTCGGACATAATTGGTTTCCTATGGTTGTAGGTAGTAATGAACGCTTACACCCTTGGATGGATGAAGGCTTCAACTCCTTTATTAACCATTATAGTACTTTGGATTATGGTGAGTATCCTTCTCGTTTAAAAAATCCTCGTGATTTTGTTGGTGTATTGACCTCCGATAAACGTGAAGCAATCAGTACGCCGCCAGACGTTGCACAAACTTTTAACATAGGGACTATTGCCTACAGAAAGCCTGCTTTAGGTTTGTTAATGTTGAGAGAAGTGGTTTTAGGACCAGATCGTTTTGACTTTGCTTTTAAAAATTATATTAAGAAGTGGGCATTTAAACATCCAAGACCCATTGACTTTTTCAATGCGATGGAAAGTGCCGCAGGTGATGATCTCGACTGGTTTTGGAAATCTTGGTTCTACGGAACAGGAAATATTGATCAGGCTGTCACCAAAATCGACTATTCTAAAGGGTCACCAGCCAATGGTGCTTTAATTACTATTGAAAACATAGGTGAAGTGCCTATGCCTGTTGTGCTTCGTTTGACAGATGCCAATGGCGAAAATTACACCTATAAACTGCCTGCTGAAGTCTGGATGCGCGGAAATTCTACAGTTTATAAAACAGATACGACACAAAAAATCGTGAAGGCTATCATTGATCCTGATGGGTTTTACCCTGATGTTGATGCTAGTAATAATGTCCTAGATAATACATCGAATTGATAGTTTATATCCAAAAACTAGTGCTCATATTTTAATATTAAAAAAGCCAATTCAAATCAATGAATTGGCTTTTTTTCAACAACTAAAATTAATTTGAATTAGTCCTAAATTTCAGTTATGTTGTTTAATTATTAGAAGTTATTGAGGTTGTAACTCCAACCACTCCTGTATTCTCAATAAAATTAGAAGCAATACTTGTTTTCAGTTTTTACTTTTTCCGCAATTGTTTTGCGTAAACTAACGATATCCGGATAATTAGTATATTTCGTGAATCGTTTTAAGCCCATAAGCATCATTCGTTGTTCATCGCCTTTGGTGAAAGAAATAATACTTTCTTTTCCGTTTTTCTCAACGATATCTACTGCATGATACAAATATAGTTTCGCCATTGCTATTTGAACTGTTTGGGAATCTTCACCAAAACGTTTCGCGTTTTTCTCGGCACGTAATATTCCGGATTCAGCCATATAGATCTCGATAAGGATATCTGAAGCAGCTAGCAATAATTGCTGTTGCCCATCTAATTTCTCACCGTATTTTTGAACAGCAGCACCTGCAACCATTAGGAACGTCTTTTTCAATTTAAGTATCATCTCTTTTTCTTCGGCAAATAAGACCGAATAGTCTGGCGTGTCAAAAGATGGAATTCCTAACAATTCGTCAGCAACAGCTTTTGCAGGATTCAATAAATCCACATGACCTTTCATAGCCTTTTTGACCAGCATGCCAACGGCCAACATTCTGTTGATTTCGTTGGTGCCTTCATAAATACGCGCAATTCTGGCATCTCTCCAAGCTGCTTCCATAGGGGTGTCTTTTGAAAAGCCCATACCACCAAAAATCTGGATGCCTTCATCGGCACAATTTTGAATATCTTCTGATACTGCGACTTTTAAAATTGAACACTCAATGGCATATTCTTCAACACCTTTCAATTCAGCTTCCTGATGGCTATTTCCAGCTTCTTGGCGCAAAGCAATTCTGTCTTCAATATTTTTAGCAGCTCTGTAACTTGCAGCTTCTCCAACATAGCAGTTTGTTGCCATTTCTGCCAATTTTTTCTTAATGGCTCCAAACTCGGATATGGCGGTATTAAATTGTTTACGCTCATTGGCATATTTAACTGCATCTGTTGTCACACGTCTCTGTGAATCCAAACAAGCAGCAGCTAATTTTATACGACCAACATTTAACGCGTTCATAGCAATTTTAAATCCTTCACCACGACCAGCTAACATGTTTTCAGCGGGAACTACGGTATCATTGAAAAACACCTGTCTTGTAGACGACGCATGGATGCCTAATTTATGCTCCTCTTCACCTAGAGAAATGCCATTTGAGAGGTCTTTCTCAACGATGAAGCCTGTGATATTTTTATCATTTTCAATTCGGGCGAAAACGATAAACAACTGACAAAAACCAGCGTTGGAAATCCACATTTTCTGACCATTAAGCTTGTAAGATTTACCATCTTCTGAAAGTGTAGCGATCGTTTTTCCTGAATTGGCATCAGATCCGGCACCCGGTTCTGTTAAGCAATATGCCCCAAACCATTCACCTGTGGCCAATCTTGGTACATATTTTTGTTTCTGTTCTTCTGTTCCGTATAGGGTAATCGGCATGGTGCCAATACCAGTATGGGCACCAAAGGCTGTACTGAAAGAGCCAGTTCCACTTGAAATATATTCACATACAATCATAGTGGACACAAAACCCATTCCCATACCTCCGTATTCTTCAGGAACTGACACTCCCAAGAATCCCATTTCACCAGCTTTACTCATCACCTCTTCAGTTAAAGCATAATCTTTAGCTTCAAATCGTTCTCTGTGTGGTATGATTTCGCGATCGTTGAATTCGATAACGGAATCACGCATCATTTTTTGTTCTTCTGAAAAATCTTCAGGCGTGAAGATGTCTTCGCAGTCTGTTTCCTTTACTAAAAACTGACCACCACGTAGTAATTCTTTTTGTATTGTTTCCATATTTTTGATTTAGAAAAGAGAAAAAAGAGAATAGAAAAAAGACTACCGATTGAGTCCATTTTGAAAACCCATCGTCATACGTTGGAATTCTTCTAATTTATCTTCAAGTTTTTTTAAATTTTCGTTGTTTATATATTTTCTGTGTTTTGCTACTAATAGTTGAGTTCCTAATTCGAATGAAGAACCTAACGAAATATCCAAATAATTGCTAAATGATTTATCCGTTTTGGCAGACCCTTCAGCAATATTGCTTGGTACCGAAACCGAACATCGACTTAATTGAGATGAAAGGTCATAACGCTCATGTTTCGGAAATTCTATTAACAAGTCTGAAATATCATTTGCTATTTCCAAACCCAGTTGCCAAATTTTCAAATTTTTATAGTTATGCCTAGGCCTAAAACTCATATCGATACAGTCTATTTTCTATTCTCTATGTTCTATTCTCTCAATTAAGAAATTCGAATATGCCGCAAGCTCCTTGACCAGTACCGACACACATGGTTACTGCTCCATATTTACCTTTCATATTGCGTTGGCGCATTTCATCAAACAGCTGAACTGATAATTTTGCCCCAGTGCAACCCAATGGATGACCTAGTGCGATTGCGCCTCCGTTTACGTTGACGATATCTGGATTCAAGTTTAACTCTCTAATGACAGCAATAGATTGTGATGCAAATGCTTCGTTCAATTCAATCAATTCTAAATCGTCTTGTTTTAAACCTGCTAATTTCAAGGCTTTCGGAATGGCTTTTACTGGCCCAATTCCCATGATACGAGGTTCAACACCTGCTGCAGCATAATTGACTAATCGCGCAATAGGCTCAAGATTTAATTCTTTGACCATGTCTTCGCTCATAATCATCACAAAGGCCGCTCCATCACTCATTTGTGATGAGTTTCCTGCTGTTACGCTTCCATTTGCTGCAAATACTGGACGCAATTTTGCAAGTGCTTCCAAATTTGTTCCAGCTCTTGGACCTTCATCTTTTGTGACTGTATAAGATTTTGTTGCTTTCTTTCCGTTTGAATCGATATAAGTTTCATCAACCGTTATTGGAACAATTTGATCTTGAAAACGATTTTCAGATTGCGCTTTCAAAGCTTTCATGTGCGATTCGTAAGCGAACTTATCTTGGTCTTCACGAGATACATTGAATTGGTTGGCAACGGCTTCCGCCGTATTTCCCATTCCCCAATAATAATCTGGATGACCAGCTTTAACGGTATCATAATTCAATTCTGGTTTAAAACCAGTCAT
>JBBSOJ010000153.1:0-7843 GCA_038259855.1 Flavobacteriales bacterium | reverse complement strand
TTTTACTCAATATCCAAAGTTGATCCGTCGGCGGAATGACATTATATTATCACAATGAAAAAAGTGTATTTTCTCAAAACCTGCAGTACATGTATTAGAATTCTTAAAGATTTGAATCTACCGGAAGATTTTAAACTACAGAATATAAAATCTGAACCTATTACCGAGCAGCAGCTTGATGAAATGTATCAACGCTCTGGTTCATACGAAGCGCTTTTCAGCAAAAGGGCGCAACTTTATAAACAGAGGGATTTGAAAAACCAACAACTCTCTGAACCTGATTTCAAAAAATTAATTCTTGAGCATTATACCTTTTTGAGTCGTCCTGTTATTATGTATGATGCCCAAATTTTTATCGGCAATAATGCTAAAGTGGTGGAAGCGGCCAAAGAAGCGATTCATGGATAAACGCCTTTTCGCCATTCTGGCGGTAATTACGGTACAGGTTTTATACGGTTTAAATTATACCTACGCCAAAGTGATTATGAACGATGGGTTCGTTCCCGCCTTCGCTTTGGTTGTCTTACGAGTTGCTGGTGCAACGGCGCTATTCTGGTTATTCAGTCCATTATTACCACAGGAAAAAATTGATAAAAAGGACTATCTTAAATTTTTTGTTGCAGCTATTTTTGGCGTGGTCATAAACATGCTGATGTTTTTGAAAGGTCTGGAATTGACAACACCCATCAGCGCATCCGTCATCGTTACGATCACCCCAATTGTGATCCTCATGTTGTCTTCCTTCTATCTTCAGGAAAAAATCACAAAAATGAAAATCATGGGGGTCGCTCTAGGATTTTGCGGTGGTATTTTATTAACGGTTATGGGTACGTCATCGCGTCAAGGAGACAATCTATTGTTGGGAAATCTCTTTGTATTTATCAATGTTATCTCCTATAGTATTTATATCATCCTGATCAAAAAGTTGACCAATAAATACCATCCATTCACATTTATAAAGTGGTTATTCCTCTTCGGGTTTTTCATGGTATTGCCTTTTGGCTATACAGAGTTGACCCAAATACAGTGGGAAACATTTACGCCCTACGCTTGGTTTTCTGTGGCTTTTGTTATTGTTGGTGCCACGTTCGGAACCTTTTTGCTCAATCCCATCGCCTTGCGTGAATTGAAAGCTTCGACCATCGGTACTTTTATTTACCTACAGCCTGTGATCGCTGGTCTGTTTGCGGTGATTATAGGGTCTGATTCTATGGGATATATAAAATCCTTAGCCATGGTCCTCATTTTTGGCGGTGTCTATCTCGTTACTAAAAAACCCAAGTTAGCTGCTTAAATCTTTAGGCATAACCGCATCTTTCCGAGTATCTTCTTTGGTCAACACTTTAAAATCATCGGTTTTGGGGAACGATCTCATTTCCTGAAGGAAATTATCGGGCAATGCGGTCAGTTTTCGTGTCTTTAGATGAATCCAGGCCCCGAGAAGTTTACAATGGGCCAGATTTTTACCAGTGTCATCATAGATATTATGGATGATCTTAAAGAACATACCATCTTCACTTAAGCCTGACACCTCAAGACTTACTGTAATCGGCGTTCCTAAAAAAGCTTCCTTGAAGTAGTAAATATGTTCATGAAATATCACTGGACTGATATGAAATTTAGCCAAATCGTTTAAAGAAAATCCGTGGTCTTCAAAAAAGGCGACACGGGTATGGCTCATAAAATTCACATAGGCGGAATTTGCCAAATGGCGGTTGGCATCGACATCGCTCCAGCGTATTTCGAATTGTTTTTTGTACATTTTTTTAAGAGAATAGAAAATAGACGATAGAGTATAGACTTGACTCATCTAAAATTTGAAAATCGCGCTATTGATTAAAAATTGAGTTATGTTTATCTTTTTAGAAAGCAAATTTAGGCATTTTGGACTGATTGCATTTCTCATAATTTTACCGCATGTAACCTTCAAACGATCTCTATACTTTCAATACCAAAAATCAAATAATTAATTCTTCTCCACCTACTAAACTATATCCTCTAGTCTCAAATTTCTCTTCTCAATTCTCTCCATTAATACACTCCTAAATTTCAATCCTAACCTTTTTCCCTACCTTTGTCAAAATTTTTAAATTAAGTACATGATACAATCCATGACCGGTTACGGAAAATCAGTTATTCAACTTCCTACCAAAAAAATATCCATTGAAGTAAAATCTCTTAATAGTAAGAACCTTGACCTGAACACCAGAATGCCCTCGCTTTATAGAGAAAAGGAATTGGATGTCCGTAAATTGATCGCCTCCAAACTTGAGCGTGGTAAAGTTGATTTTTCGCTGTACATGGAAATTACCGGTGAGGAAACCTCAACGCAAATCAATAAAACTGTGGTTCAACAATACATCAAGCAGCTCAAGGAAGTTGTGGATGGCGATGACACAGAACTCCTAAAAATGGCGATCCGTATGCCAGATGCCATGACGACCGCACGGGAAGAAATGGATGAGGATGAATGGTCAGAGATTTCGGCAGAAATTAATTCGGCACTTGAAAAAATCAATGAATATCGTCTGGATGAAGGCAAAGCCCTAGAATCTGAATTTTTTGATAGAGTCCAAAATATTTCCAACCTATTGGAGCAAGTCATCACGATGGATCCAGAACGTATAGAAGGTGTAAGGGAACGTCTGCAGAAAGGTGTTGCCGATTTGAAAGAGAAAGTCGATGAAAATCGTTTTGAACAGGAATTGGTTTTTTATATTGAAAAATTTGATATCACCGAGGAAAAGGTGCGACTTAAAAATCATTTGGATTATTTTTTGAAAGCACTCAAATCTGACGATTCCAATGGAAAGAAATTAGCGTTTATAGGCCAGGAAATGGGTCGTGAAATCAATACGATTGGTTCAAAATCCAATTATGCGCCCATGCAGAAATTAGTGGTACAAATGAAAGATGAACTAGAAAAAATAAAGGAGCAATTGTTGAATGTTCTTTAAAAATCAAAGAAAAGCGCCAAATTCCAATGATCTATGATTGGAATTTTGAATTTAATTTTTGAAATTTGAATACACTATTCATGACAAAAATAACAGATATTGACACTCAAGGTAAATTAATCGTATTCTCCGCGCCATCTGGAGCAGGAAAAACCACCATCGTAAAGCATTTGTTGAAACAGGAAGAGCTTAATTTAGAGTTTTCCATTTCGGCAACGTCGCGTGCTAAAAGAGAGAACGAAACAGATGGAAAGGATTATTATTTTTTAGATGCACAAGCCTTCAAAAACAGAATAAAGAACGATGAATTTCTTGAATGGGAAGAAGTCTATCGAGATAATTTCTACGGTACGCTCAAAACAGAAGTCAAACGCATTTGGGCCAACGGAAAAAATGTCATTTTCGATATTGACGTTTCTGGTGGCTTACGGATCAAACGTAAATTCCCAGATCAAACGATTGCAATTTTTGTCAAACCGCCAAGCATTGATGAATTAAAGATTCGCTTAAAAAAACGCCAAACCGAAAGTGCAGATAAAATCAACATGCGCATTGCCAAGGCTTCCGCCGAGCTGGCCACAGCGCCCTTATTTGATACCGTGGTCATCAATGACACTTTAGAGCACGCTTTGGAAGAGTCTTATAAATTGGTTTCTGATTTTCTAAAAGATACGCCATGAAAGTCGGTTTGTATTTTGGTACCTTCAATCCCATTCATATTGGCCACCTGACCATTGCCAATCACATGGCAGAATATAGCGATTTAGACCAGATTTGGTTTGTGGTGACGCCACAAAGTCCGTTTAAAGTGAAAGCTTCGATGCTTGACAATAATCAACGGTTGGAAATGGTGTTCCGTGCGACCAAAGACTATCCCAAATTAAGACCCAGCGATATTGAGTTCGGATTACCGCAACCCAATTATACCATTAATACGTTGATGTATCTCAAGGAAAAATTTGCAGAGCATGAGTTCTCATTGATCATGGGCGAAGACAACTTAAAGAGTTTTCATAAATGGAAAAATTATGATGTGATATTAAGTGACTATCACCTGTATGTGTATCCTAGAATTTCAGAAGGAACGGTTGAAACCCAATTTGATAACCATCCAAACATTCACCGTGTAGAGGCTCCTATAATGGAACTTTCTTCCACCTTCATCAGAACATCCATTAAAGAAGGTAAAAACGTTCGACCGATGCTACCAGAACATGTTTGGGAGTATGTTGATGACATGAACTTTTACAGGTAAATTTGACAGACCTTTATTTAAAGACGCAGCGTACATATGGTTGTCCAACAAAATTTTATTTAAATAATTTTGATTGGATATCAAAATTGTCAGTTCGCGTGTTTTGCATCAGTTTGCAGGACGACAAATTGATGGAAAATCTATCGAGAACCTTTAGCAACAAAATTCCTTTCACAGTATTAAAAATATAGAGATTCAAAAATGATAAAACGCATTTTCGTAATGCGTCAACTGTTCCAGCTTTTTATTTTTTAAAACCGCAATAATATCAAAGCGAGTTTCCAAAGAAATATCATTTTCAATGATATAAGCATCCATTGCCTTTACCAGATTCTTGATTTTGCCAGTAGTCACAAAGTCTTGAGGGTCGCCAAAAAAATCAGAATTCCTGGTCTTGACTTCGACGCAAACAATCGCAGTTTCATATCTTGCAATGATGTCAACTTCTGCCTTTTGGTAGATGAAATTTCTAGCTAAAATCTCATAGCCTTTCCCTAACAAAAATTCTGCGGCAAGTTGTTCGCCTAATTTACCAAGTTCATTGTGTTGCGCCATTTTTTCTATTTACAGTACTCTGTTTAACAATCAAAATCCAAGGCTTCATTACTTTAATTTTAAATTAAAAAAAATCACCTTAACAAATAAAAACGACATGTTCTTAATTCTCAATAACAATCGAAATTACATGAAAACAGCATACGCTGCTGCTTGCGTTTAGTTCAATTCAAAAAAAATGAGATATTTAGCTTTATCTTTGTAACTTTTATAATTTAAGATATGGCAAAAATAATCAAATGCCCAAATTGTGGGATTTATAACGACGATGTCGATTACTGCATCAGTTGTGGCGCATTATTATCTTACGAAAAGCGACGTGCGTTGGAGGCTATAAATGAAGAAAAAGAACGAGAGGAGCGCAAAAAACTCCAAAGCGAACAATCTTTGCTACAATTCGAAAAATACAAAAACCATAAATCGCCCATTGTAAGGGCTTTGGCAAAAATAACGAAAACCATATGGCTGGTGTTTATAGCGATTGGCATCGGTCTCGCTTGGATCATTGCAGCCATTGCCGCATGAAGATTTTAAAACACCCACTATTTATAGGATCTGTTTTATTGGCCTTGAGCATTTATATTTCACAGCGCTTGAATGCACCGATCCCAAAATGGATCTCTTTCTATGTCAATGATTTTTTGTGTATGCCGATCGTTTTGGCAACATGTTTGGCTTCTGTAAGAATAATTAAAAAAAGCGAACATTTATATGTACCAGTTATAGCAATACTCGCAATTACAGCTTATTTCACACTATTTTTCGAATGGATTCTTCCAAAATACAGCGATCGCTATTATTATGATCCTTATGATATCGTGCTTTATAGTATCGGAGCATTTTTATTCTATAAATTCCAAAGAAACCTATTCTAAAAATTTAATACTCGATTGGTTTTTACCGACCTTCATTAATACCGATCTGCCTAAAATCATTGCACGATTATCGCGTTCGTGCCCTACTGGCATATTAAAGACAATCGGGAAATCATATTCAGCGAGTGCATCAAGTATAAGTTGCTGCACAGGAACTCCCCAAGCGGTTGTATTTTTCCTGACTTTACTGATGTCGCCAACAATCACACCTTTACAATTATCGAAATAGCCGGCACGTTTCAAACTTTGTAACATCCTGTCGATATGGTATTCATATTCTCCAATTTCTTCAATGAATAATATTTTGCCAGCAGTATCAATACTTGTTTTAGAACCCAACATGGTATGAAGTACCGTTAAGTTTCCTCCTACCAGTGGTGCCGTAACCGTTCCAATTTTGTTGTAAGATGAGCCTTCTAATGTATATGAAAGCGGGTTTCCAAAAATAGCATCTTTGAAGGTGGCAATCGTGTCATCCAAACCGTTGTTTTCATCGCTCAAATTCACACACATCAGTGCATGGATTGATTCAAAACCCTCATTATGAACTTGATTGTGCAACCCTGTTATATCACTATATCCAATAATCCATTTCGGCTTTTTCTTGAACTTTGTATAATCCAATTTATCTAAAATCCGAACGGTTCCATAGCCACCGCGAGCTGCCCAAATCGCGCTGATTTTAGGATCATCCAATGCTTGTTGGAAATCTTCACAACGTTCTTCATCCGTACCTGCGAAATGATTGCCATTACTGAACACATGCTTACCGACAACGACATTCAAGCCCCAACCCTTCAATAGTTTTTTGGCCAATTCAATTTCATCGGTCCTATATTTCAGAATTCCTGACGGTGCTACAATAGCGACGGTATCGCCCGCTTTTAAATATGGTGGTTGAATTATTTTTGAGGTCATAGTAGTTGTCGTATCATATTTATTTTGACACAGCATAGTATTAGAAAAAACAAACAGTGCTATAAAATATAAATGTAAAAATCGAAGTCGCCATATCATAAGGAGTGTATTTGTGTAAATATAACAAGTATAATACTTTAAAATCATCGTTGTCAAAATAAAAAAATACGTTTAAATGCAAAAAAATACGTCCAAAAGAATTACTTTGGTCGAATCTCTTATGTAAAACACATCTCCAAACGGTGTTTTGTATACTATTTAAATAATACCTACTTATGAATGTCACTACATCGTGTATCACGACAAGTCTACAACCATTTACACCATCTGCTGAAAGCCCATGGAATGAGTTGCGCGTAAAACATGCATTCCGTCGCATTGGTTATGATAGCGACCAATCTACTATAACGACTGCATTATCGCTATCTCCAAGTGAATTTATTGATCAGTTAATTGACGAATCCTTAAATGCTCCTAATTGGCCTGCACCAGCTTGGGCTGATTATACAAATGATGATTATCTGGCTCTCGGTCTTAATTTTGATAATCAAACCCAAATGAATCATAAAGAACTTATGGTTGCGGTAATGGACCAGATGCACTCCACCGGTTTAAAAGGACGTTTGATGTTATTTTGGAGCAATCATTTTGTAACACGTGTTGAAGATTATTATTCTAGCAATCATCTTTATGAGTATTATAGCGCGTTAGAGCAACACGCCTTTGGCAATTTTAAAGACTTTGTAAGGGATATAGGCCTTACTAGTGCCATGCTTATCTACCTAAATGGTGTTGAGAACACAAGTAATAGTCCGAATGAAAATTACGCCAGAGAACTTTTTGAATTGTTTACGCTCGGTGTTGATAACGGTTACACACAGCAAGACATCGTAGAGACTTCAAGAGCTTTAACAGGATACAACGAACGCGTTAATTACACATATCCTATCACGTTTGACAGCATGACCTTTGATAATACTGACAAAACCATATTTGGTCAGACTGGTAATTGGGGGTATCATGATGTTATTGATTTACTTTTTCAAGAAAAGGCACCAGAGATTGCAGCACATATCTGTAAAAAATTATACACTTATTTTATAAGCACCACGGTCAATGAGGAAGTCGTTTCTGCTATGGCGGCAGTATTTGTGCAAGATTTCAATATTGTGAATATATTACGATTACTTTTTAAAAGTGAACATTTCTTCGACTCTAAAACCATCGGCATTCAGATTAAAAGTCCTTATGACCTGACCATTTCGTTTATAAAAATTACAAAT
>JBBSOJ010000152.1:0-7857 GCA_038259855.1 Flavobacteriales bacterium | reverse complement strand
TTGGCTATTATCTTTCTAATGATGAATGGGTTATTGCAAAACACGCCCAACTACTTTCTGATGCTGGGATTGATGTTATTGTGCTGGATGTCACCAATGCTTTGGCTTACATTCCGCAAGTTGAAACCATTTGCAAGGTATTTTCAAAGCTGAAAGGTTTTGGCTGGAATGTACCACAAATTGCTTTTTTGACAAACACGAAACATGTTTCTACCACAGAAAAAATTTACACAGATTTCTATAAAAAGAATGTCTATAAAGATTTGTGGTTTTATTGGAAAGGAAAACCCCTATTAATGGGAAATAAAGAGGGGCTTTCATCTGAAATTCTAGACTTTTTCAACTTTAGAAGATCATGGGCTTGGACCAATGGGCAAGAATGGTTTGGCGATGGTAAGGATAAATGGCCTTGGATTGACCATTATCCGCAAAATTATGGTTGGCATGAATCTAAAGATATTCCAGAACAAATAACAGTTGCATCGGCACAACACCCTGTTTCCAATATTGGGAGAAGTTTTCATGAGGGCAAACAACCTTCTGTTGATAGTATTCAACCAGACAAAGGCTTGTTTTTCGCAGAACAATGGAAAAGAGCTTTAAACGTAGATCCTGAATTTGTCTTTATAACCGGTTGGAATGAATGGGTAGCGATGCGTTTTAATGATAACAAAGCCAAACAAATCATGGGTAAGCCTTTAGAAAAGGATGAATCTTATTTTGTGGATCAATACAATGAAGAATTTAGCAGGGATATTGAACCCATGAAAGGTGGCTTTAAGGATAATTATTACTATCAAATGGTAGATAATATTCGAAAATTTAAAGGCACACGTGCTTTAGATTTTGATTCCAATTACCAAAACATCGCGATTGACGGCAATTTTGCAGATTGGAATGCAGTCCAAAACACGTATTTTGATCATAAAGGCGATATTGAAAAAAGAAATAATGCAGGATGGGGACGAATTGCATCTTATACTAATATTTCCGGAAGGAATGATTTTGTAAAATCAAAAATTGCAGAAACTCGAGACACTATATTTTTCTATATAGAGTTGGACAAGAATTTCCCAACTACCCAATGGCCAGAGGATTTTTCATTATTGATTGATTCGAATGTTGATTCCAAGACCAATTGGGAAGGTTTTAATTATCGAATTACTAAAAGCAAATACACCAACGAAGTAAGTATAGAAAAAAATAATGGCGATTGGAATTGGACACCTGTTGAAAATCTCAATTGGGTTATCAAAGCCAATAAGCTGGAAGTCGCCATTCCTAAAAATAGAATCGATTTATCAAAAACGAAGGAACTAAAATTCAAGTGGCTCGACAATGTGAAATCAGACGGAGATATTATGAAATTTTACGATCAAGGAGATGTGGCACCCAATGCCAGGTTTACCTACAGATATCAATTAATTCAATCCACAGACTGACATGATTCGAAAGGCATTTAAAATGAAGGTGTTCGCTGATAAAAAAGAGGATTATATCCAAAGACACAATCCTATTTGGGATGAATTGAAAGCAGTGTTGCAAGCGCATGACGTTTCCAACTACAGTATTTTCATGGATCCAGAGACAGAAATTCTTTTTGGTTATGCTGAAATTCAATCCGAAGAACAATGGAATGCTATTGCAAATACCGCCATGTGCAAAAAATGGTGGGCGTTCATGTCTGATTGTATGGAAACTAATTCAGACCAGAGTCCAGTCTCAATAGCACTAACCGAAGTTTTTCATTTAGATTGACAAAATGATACACACCTATATTTATCGTATTTTGTTTGTATCAATGCTTTTTCAGTGCAATACACTCACAGCCCAAGTGGAATCAAAAAAGGAGAAGAAACCTTTAAACATCGTCTTGATATTGACCGATGACCAAGGTTACCATTTATCGGCAGTAGGCACTAAAGGCATTTCAACACCAAATATTGACGATTTGGCAAAAGAGGGCACTCTTTTCACAAACTCATTTGCTGTTGTGCCTTCGTGCTCCCCAAGTAGAAGTTCAATCATGACGGGAATGTATCCGCATGCTAATGGGCATTGGCGTAATACCATCACACCTCAATTGAGCGATCCAGATTCAGAATTTGGTCGTAACTCAAAAACAGTCGATAAAGTTGGCATTCACGAATTCATTCAAACCCTGCCAGAAGTTTTACAGGAGAATGGCTATTTTACAGCCATCACTCAAAAATTCCATATGAGTCCGCCTTGGAAATTTCCTTATAATGCGCGAAATCCGGTTCAAAACGATCCAAAACAATTCAAAACGGCAATTTCAAATTTCATTGAAGATGCAGGCGACAAACCCTTCTTCTTTCAAGCCAATATAGCGCCACCGCATCGCAATTTTGACCATCATATAGATGAATTCCCTGAGTATCTTCCAGATGCAACGGCTATAGAGGTGCCAGAATATTTGGCAGATACGCCAGCAATGCGAAAAGACTTGGCCAAATATTACGGCTCCGTTCAGCTTGCAGACGCTTGTGCAGGTGCTATCATTGAAACCTTGAGAAGCAAAGGATTGCTTGATAACACATTGATCATTTATACCAGCGACCAAGGCGAACCCTATCACAGAGCAAAAGCATCTCCTTATAATGCTGGTCTTCATGTCCCTTTTATTGCTTCTGGGCCAAATGTTTTAAAAGACAAAGTTTCAGATGCACTTATTTCTCATATTGATATTATGCCTACGATACTTGATTATTTGAAAATTTCAATTCCCGAAACCGTCCAAGGACATTCCTTAAAACCAATTTTCACAGGCAGTACTGAAAATACAGTTGACCGATCTTATGTTTTTGGAGAACACAATTCCCACGGCCCCATTAGAAAAGAACAGTATCCAAGCCGGATGGTTTTTGATGGCAGATACTATTACATTCAAAACCTCATCCATGAAAAAGACTATGAACTTCCTGCCGATTTACGAGAAGATAAAGACTGGGGAAATCATAGTTACCAAGCGACTCTGGATGCAAAAGAAACTCATCCAGTAGAATACAATCTTTTGAAACAATTGGAATCTGGAAGACCTTTTGAAGAATTGTACGATATGGAGAATGACCCAGGACAACTGCATAATTTGGCAGGTTCAGAAAAATTGAAATCGAAACAACAAGAACTTAAAACCGCTCTGGAAAATTGGCGTAAAGCCACAGGGGACATTGCCGATGATCCTTTAGATATAAAAACAAGACAGATTAAAAAATAAAACACACGCCATGAATCTAATCAAACCAAATTCATTGATCCTAATACTTCTCATTCTTGCAATGGGATGTAAAGAGGAAAAAATGGTTGAAAAAGAAGTTTCTAAAAAACGACCAAATATTATCTTTATCATGGATGACCAACACCGTTGGGATGCTTTGGGAATGGTCAATCCGCAGGTCATTACACCAACCTTAGACAGTTTAGCAAAAACCGGCGTTTACTTTGATCAAGCCGTCTGCCAAGCGCCAATTTGCGTCCCAAGCAGAAATTCCATTATGTTCGGTCTATATCCTAATCAAACCGGAGTTTACAGAAATAGTGACGGTGTGCCAGATTCGTTGCAACCTGGAAAAACCATGGCGCAATATTTCAAGGATGCAGGCTATGAAACGGCCGGCTTTGGAAAAACCCATTGGGGGAAATTCAAAACAGATACTCGAGGCTTCGAAACGCGTTACACTTCTGAAATTCCAGAAAAAGGAGGGATTAGTATGGCAGAAAGAAATCCTGAAGCCAAAGCGAGATATGATGCAGAAATAGCTGACATGGGCCCAGGAGAAGAAAATAATATAGGCTATTTGGGCTTTACAAGCAAACTGCCAGAAGAAGACCATCGTGATGGATGGATAACCAAACAAGCCATCAATTATATTGAGGAAAGAGAGGATGAAAGGCCCTTATTTTTCTATTTATCTTATATGAAACCTCACGCGGGTCATAATGTACCTGAAGGCTATGAAAATTTATACGATTTAAAAAATATAGAATATGCTAAACAACCGCCTTTAAAGTATGTAAAAAATACCAGTAGCCGAGAATTCTCTCAACAAACAGAAGAATATGATTATTCAGTGCACGCTAAAGGTGTAAACAGAAGGGAAATGTATGTTGATTATTGGAAAAATGCCTCTGATGAAGAGTGGAAATTGATGACCATGCGCTATTATGCTAACGTGACTTGGATAGACGATATGATGGGACGCGTATTACATTCTCTGGAAAAAAAAGGATTACTGGAAAACACAATTATTGTGTACACCTCTGACCATGGCGAAATGTTGGGCGAGCACTATTACCGATTCAACAAGTACACTTTATACGATGCAAGCGTTAGAGTGCCAATGATCTTGGCTGGAAGCGCATTGCCTGAATCTGTTAAAAGAAATAATATCAATTCCACACCTACTGAAAATATTGACATTATGCCAACGCTTTTAGATTTTGCTGGTATAAAACCTGAAAAAGAGCTTCCCGGAGAAAACCTTCTTTCAGAAAACGGACGGGATGCCAGTTTTTCAAGCCTTCACGAGCGTGAGGGCGAAGCGGCATTTATGTGGCGTACCAAAACAGACAAGCTTATTTTAGTATTCAAGCGCAAAGAAAATGCTAATGATTATACGAGTGAAGATATCATTACTGGGGAATTTTATGATTTGGAAAATGATCCGATGGAATGGAAGGATTTGTATAATTCTGCCGAAGTCAAAACTATCCAAGAGCTTTTTCAAAAACAACTGATTAAACATCTTCAAAATATGGAGTCCAAGACGCTTTAGATATAAATAACTTCGTACAGGATGAATTAGCATCAATTTTGGAATACTTTTAAATTCGTAAATACTACTTATAACTACATATTTATAGTTGTTATGAGTTATAAGTTTCCTACTAATTGCACTTTGCATAATCCTAAAATTTTAGCATGAAATATTCCTTTCTCATTATATTCTGCCTATTTGGCCTTTATTCAACCGCGCAGACGATATCCATATCTCCCAATGAACTAGAGAAGCCATCCAAAATCTCCCTTGATGGTATCTGGGATTTTATACCAATCACTATAACTGATGGCACCTTTAAAAGTGGTCCAGAGCACATAGATACATGGGCCGCAAAGATTTTTAAAGAATTTGATGATCAGGAGACTGTTTTTCAGGTCAAGGTGCCACAAATGCTTAACAAGATTTCTTGGTGGTTACCCAATGTTTCATTGGAATATGAAAAAGCCGAAGAAGAAAGAGTTGCCGCTCTTCCTTTTAACACAGAAGATTTACGTGCAGGATGGTATATAAAAACGATTGACCTGACTGAAAGTGACATCGTAGACAAAGAAATCTTTGCCAATTTTGAAGGTATAGCCACAGTGTCTCGAGTATATTTGAATGGTAATTTTGTAGGTGGACATCTCGGTATGTTCGGTTCATTTGAAACAAGACTTACACCACACTTAAAAGCTGGAAGTCTGAACCAATTGATGGTTTATACTGAAAGAGGCGTTAAAGCTGAAAATGGGGATGACGTTGTTTCAGTTGCTGTAACCGTGCCAGTTACTAAGGACATGTTAATGTCTTTAAATTCTGGATTATTCGGCGGATTTGGGAATGGCCCTCGTGCTAAATTTCTCGGGATATGGCAGCCTGTGCATTTAACAGTTTCAGAGAAAGGTGGAAAGATTGAAGATGTATTCTTCAATCCAACGCTAACTGGGCACCAGATTCAATTCAGCATTGAAAATCCTAATAAGGACAGTATTTCTGGCTATTGGAGCTATAAAATAACCGATAAAGTTTCAGGTCAATTGTTAGTGGAGGAAGAATTTCGTGATGCAGTCCATATTCCATCGAATGAAACAAAAACTCTGACAATTTCAAAAGAAAATTTAAGTCCGAAGCACTGGACTCCAGACCACCCTAATCTGTATAAGTTGGAAGCAAATTGGAAAAATTTAAAAGGGGAAGTGATAGACAGCTACAAATGTCAGATAGGCTATCGCACGGTTGAGGCTCGGGGAGAACAGATTTATTTAAACGGAAAGCCTTATTGGATCCGTGGCGCGAATATGCCACCTTATGGTTATAAATCCAACGATAGCGTCTTAGCTAAAAATTTCTTAAAGCTGATGCACGACGGCAATACGGTTGTTACCAGAACCCACGGAAACCCATGGAACCACATGTGGTACACGGCTGCCGATGAAGTAGGTATTGGGGTTAGCAGTGAGGGTGTAAGACCTTGGGCATTGATGACTAAATCCCCACCACCACCAGATGCCCTCTTAGCGCATTGGAAACAGGAACAACTGGAATCTATAAAAGAATATAGAAATCATCCAAGTATCCTGTTTTATGTGATCTCTAATGAGGGCTTGCAGGGAGATCATGAAAATGAAGAAAAGCTATTAATTTTTAAGGATATTATTGATGCCGTCAAAAAAATGGATCCTTCCAGATTGGTGTTTCAGACCTCAGGAGATCCAGATCATAATGACAATGCAGACATAGAGGATGTACATGCCTATTGGGGCTGGTATGAGTCTTCCTCATTTGTAAACGATTACACGAAACCTAGGAGAGGATTGACTTTAGGTCACGACAAACCTTTTGTTAACCAAGAATGTGCTGTTCCGTATTCAATGATTGATGATGGGGCTGTACATCCTAGTTATGTAGGTCGTTATTCTGCACAGACCTGGGTTGGGGATATTGGAACATTAGGTAAGGATCATAGTTATTTTCAGGATCATATTTATTTGGAAGGTAAAATGAAAACCGAAAAACTGCGATATAGCCGAAGTCAATTACCTACGGCTGGTTTTATGTTGTTCAGCAATCTAACCTGGATACAACATGCATTTACAAGACCGCCTGATCAATGGAAGCCTTTTCCAATATATGAAGGTGTAAAACAAGGATTCCAACCTATTCTTATGGCCTTGGAAACTCCACAGCGTTTTTTCTACGAAGGCGATGACGTTTCCACAAACCTATTCATCGTAAATGACGACACCAAATTCAGGGATTTAGGAAAAACCAACTTCCACTTTTCCATAGAAAGCGCTGAAGGAAAAGAACTCATGACAGTTAATCAATCCATCAAGGAGATTCCTTATTTTGAGGTTGAAAAAATCCCATTCACGTTTAGCCTGCCAAAATTAAATGACATGGATCAGGAGGTGGTTTTCAAGCTTCAACTTAAAAACAGTGAAAATGAGCTGATTTCAGAAAACAGTTATCGCATGGTACTTAAGAAAAAAGTGGAAAAACCCGAAGCTGCCGAAAAAATCTCAGTCATTGCTTTAGGATGTAATGAAAACGTGAATCAATTTTTAGGAGAGGTTTCATCTTTAAAATCCATTTCAAAATTGAAATCAAAAGTCGACGTTATCATTCTTGGCCCCTATGCAGCGGACTATGAATTGAAGCAAGTAAGGAAACATCTTAAGAAAGAAGGCCGATTGATTTTGTTACAGCAAGGTGAAAACGCCCATACTTATGTAGAAGATGTAATCAAAATACCAACAGATCTTCAACCCGGTGACAAACCTGCATTGAAGGATTTTATGTTTGATAGTGGTACGGCCGATTTAAAAGCGATAGAGTATGCTACTGGAGAATTTGTTGAGATGTTAGATTGGGATAAGCAAAAACCTATTTTTAATGGGTTGGATGCTATGGACTGGAAGTGGTGGATGACAGGAAATAATAACCCTGCTTATGTGGCCTCTTCAAGCCATAAATTGAATATCGAAAACGATAAAGTCATTCCTTTGGGACGCTTTTTAAATTCCCATTTCTACTGGTCTGGTAATCTTAAGAATGTTTATGACAATAAGATTGG
>JBBSOJ010000151.1:0-7912 GCA_038259855.1 Flavobacteriales bacterium | reverse complement strand
GGTATGTTGGCTTATGTAAAAGGTGTGCAGCGACAAGAAATCCGCAAAGGTGTGTCATGTGTCAAGCATCAACGAATGGCAGGTTCCAATCTTGGCGATGACCACAAAACATTTTTTGCAGGTGATAAAGCATTGAAAGCAGAAGGCGGAAAAAACACCTCAAATCAGTTTGAAGTGAAAGCTACCAAAAATGTACTTCACAGAAAATTAAGTGTAGTGGCTTAAATGGTCTGAAAAAACGTAATGTATTAGTTTTGTTTTTGAAAAACTTCAGTTTAGCGGCTGGAGTTTTTTTTAATCAAATCAAGAATTGAGTGTAAGCACCATCTTAATATTTCCACGTTTATAAGGTGAATTATTTTCAACAGGAATTTCAACGAAACCATATTTTCGATAAATATAAATGGCATTTTCCAATTTGGTATTGGAGTAGAGCATAAGCCCTTCAAAATTAGTGTCTTTAGCAAAGTCAAGACAAAATTCCATTAATTTTTGACCAATTTTAAAACCTCTTTTTTCAGGAGATACTGCCATTTTGGTCAATTCAAATATATTTGGGTCTTTTGTCGGCATTAAAGCAACCGTCCCAACGATAACATCTTCAAGCTTCGCAAAAAAGATATGTCCACCTTTATCAATAATATACTGTTCGGGTTTGCTTAAGACTTCTTCATCGAAAGGTTCGACATAAAAGTAAGTTTTCAACCATTCTATATTAAGATTATAAAAATCTTTTGCATACATTTTTTCAAATGGTAATATCGTAATATTCATGTTTACTAATTCGATAGATAACCCATTAAAAGTCCTGTAACCAATGAGAATAATACTGCTAACATAGATAGCGTACGACTTTCAGTCTTCTTTAATATGAAACGATACACCACAATCAGCGGAACCACACTGCCAATTAAAATCATTGGTATTGTTATTGACTCCATAATGCCTTGTAGGCCATCATCTTTCAAGTCATTTATATAAGCATAATTCATAAAAAGGATATACACTAGGACTATGATGCTAACTATAAAAAGATAGAGATCAATTCGGTATTGTTTTTTATTTCTCATACGATTGTTGATGTGCTCTGATAAAATCTGTTATTAGATACGTTATAAATTTCCCGACGGCTTTATCGGATTCTGGCGTTGGAGCTGCTTCACAAATACTCAAATAGGTTGCTTTTCGGTGGTTTGCTACAAAATTAACAAATTGCCTTGCTTCTTCACTACTATATCCGCTTGGTGTCATAGCGCTTGACGGTATATTTTTAACAGCATCGCAATCTATTTCTATGCCATAAGCGTCGCCAGCAACAAACTCCAAAGCCTGCTTCATTTCATCTATAAACGTAGATTCATTTCTGATTGAAATAGATTCAAAGGTATTATATTTTATCGCTCTTAATTTATTGAGAGTTTTAAAAAGATGCTCAGAGGTATAATTTTCATGTAAGCCAAATATGAAATATTTCTTTAAAAAGCCTTCCATATATGCATAACTGAACCCATTGCCGCTGTGGCGGCCTTCCTCGGCTCTAAAATCGCAATGTGCATCAAAATTGATGACGTTGATTGGCTTTTTTAGGGCTAGGGATGCTCCCTTAATATTGCCATAAGCGTTGTTATGTCCACCTCCTACAACTATTGGTACTTTTCCAGCTCTTATAATGTTTTGAACTAAAGAGGTCACATATTTATCAATTTTTGAAACTTTCTTGCGAGCTTTAGCTATATCTTTTTTGTTGGATTTGTCGTACGATTTGAGTTTATCATTTTCTTCGGAAAAATCTAAATGTCCTAGAATAAGTACTTTTTTAGCATGTGTCGATGCATTGCTTTGAATATTTAACAAAACTTTTAGAGTTGCGTTCCAAGCCCTTGCTGTGCCTGTGTTTCCGTAGTTAGCGAATACACCAATATCTTCTTTTATACCAAAAATCACATAGCTGACATCTAAATTTAACAAAGAATCGTATATATTGTCGGTGTCTTGCAATGTTTGCACGTGCTCACCAAATTTGGATTCATTGGTACGAGGGTTTAAAAGAGACGATAATTTGGCCTCTGTCAATAGTATTAGTTTATTCATTAATTAATATAATTAACTTTGCAGACATAAAAATACATTTTATTGCAAGCAACATCAAAAATTAAATAAAAAAACCAGTTAAAACTAAAAACCAAAAACCTTATGGAAGATAACACAAAAAGTAGCACAGGCTTAAAAATTGCGATTGGTATTCTATTGGCCCTTTTTCTAGGGACCGGATTCTACACGTCAAAACTTTATAATGATAAAAAAGAGACAGAAGCATCTTTAATAAAAGAAAAGGAGCAAGTCATGGCCGATTTGAATAATATGGCCAAACAATACGATATTGTTATTGGCGAAAATGAATCTACCAATCAAAGCCTTGTGGAAGCTAGAGATCGTATTCAAGGCTTAATGGATTCTTTGAAGATCTCCCAAAATAGTGTTTCAAGTTTATGGAGCTATAAAAAGAAATTTCTATCACTTCAGGAGGAAATGAATGTGTTATTAACTGAAAATGACAAACTGAAAATAGAGAATTCATTATTGGCGACATCTTTGGATAGTACAAATGTTAAATTGGCAGAACGAACCATGTTCACCGATTCTTTATTGATTCAAAATACTGAAATCTCAAATGTATTAGAAAGTGCCGCCGTTCTTCAAACAGTAGGTTTAAAAGCTTTTGGAGTTATTGAGCGAAGTTCAGGAAAGTTAATTCCTACTGAAAGAGCCAGTAGAAGTGATAAAATTAGAGTTTGTTATACGGTCGCTAAAAACACGTTGGTCGGCGCTGGAGATAAAGAATTATACGTTCAGGTGACCGATTCTAAAGGACGTATTTTAGGAGCAAATGAGCAAATCAGTGTTAGTGGGGAGACAGTAAATTATACGTTAGTAAGTAAGTTCAATTATGAGAATCGCAGTTTGAACATTTGTGAGTTTGTATCTCCTAATGGCGATTTTGCTGAAGGTAACTACACTGTGAATATATTTAATAAGAAAGAAATGATTTCTACAACAGAATTTACATTGAAATAATATTTAAAGGCATTTTTAGTTTAAGACCCGGAAGTCATACTTTCGGGTTTTTTTATGCCACAATTTGCCCGTTTATAATGACGGTTTCAATAAGATTACTACCGAAAGAGTAGGGTAGTTGGTTATAACTTGAAATTGGTTTTGTAATAATTAAATTCGCTTTTTTTCCTCTACAAATACTGCCGTATTGGTTTGAAATTCCCATGGCATAGGCACCGTTGATGGTTGCGGCATTGATGGCTTCTTCTGGTGTCATTTTCATTTTTATACACGCAGTACTTACCACAAAATTCATGTTTCCACTAGGCGATGAGCCAGGATTAAAATCGGATGCAATTGCTAATGGCAATCCTGAATCGATTATTTTTCTAGCTGGTGTGTAAGGAATTCCTAAAAAATAAGAGCATGATGGCAAAGCGACTGGTATTGTTGTTGAATTTTTTAAAGCCTCTATATCATCATTGCTCAATTCTTCTAAATGGTCTACTGATAGCGCTTTATATTTAACTCCAAGAGCAACTCCTCCAAACGCATTGAATTGATTGACATGGATTTTTGGAATTAAACCATGCTTTACGCCGGCTTCCAATATACGTTTGGTATCATTAAGAGAAAAATAGCCTTTTTCACAGAACACGTCGATATAATCAGCTAATTTGTGTTTGCTTACCTCTGGTATCATTTCATCAATAACCAGTTCGACGAATTCACTGGGCCTATCTTTAAACGCTTTAGGTATCGCATGCGCCCCAAGTAAAGTCGCTTTAATTTTAGCTTTTGAAACTCTCGTCAAACGTTTTATAACACGTAAGATTTTTAGCTCTGCTTCAGTTGTAAGTCCATAACCCGATTTCAGCTCAATGGCTCCGGTTCCCAATTTGATTACATCATTCAGCCGTATAAGTGATTGTTCAAATAAATCATCTTCTGAAGTGTTTTGAAGTGTTTCTGCAGAGTTTAAGATCCCACCGCCACGATTGGCAATTTCTTCATAACTTAAACCATTGATTCTATCCACAAACTCTTGGGAACGATCACCTGCATATACCAGATGTGTGTGTGAATCGCACCAAGAAGGCAACACGACTTTTCCTTTGGCGTCAATGACCTCATCGACTTCGTAACCTGGGTACTCGTCCATAGAGCCAAACTCCACAATGGTATCATGCTCTATAAGCACATAAGCATTTTCCAGCGTTGGAAGTACTTTCATATCACTGCCTTTAACAATTGTGACGTTAGAATCTCTAACTTGAAGTAATTGTTTGATATTTAATATAAGTATGGACATAGAATTTAATGAGCTTACATTGACATTGGTTGGAAACGCTTTTACTTTTTCAGGAATTTATAAACGATGTTTGAGCCGTTGATTTTTAAAAAATAAAGACCTGCTTGTAGGCTTGATATGTCTATAGAATTGTTCAAATTTAAGGTAGTGTTCAGTACTAACTTTCCTGATGTATCATAAATTACTAGGGAATTGATCTCATTAAAGTTGCTGAAGTGTAACGTATGAGTCGAAGGATTCGGGTAGAGTGTCACGGACTTTAAATCGATAGCTTCGAGGGATAATGTAAAACGTTGATTATTAAAAATGTTGACACGATCATTATTATAGGCCACGGAAGCGATATCCAAATCTCCATCATTTTCAAAGTCAGCGAACGTAAAAGTATAGGCCTGACTCTGCGTATTGTCAATGACAATTTCCGGATCAAAACCTCCACTGCCATTGTTCTTGTACCATACGATATCATTTCCAGCCCCTGCACTCGCGCTCGAAAGCACAAAATCATCTAAACCATCATTATCCAAATCCCTTAAGTCCAAACACGCAGGGTTCACGATACTTGTGGTTAATACAGTCTCTGTATAGGTAGCAGTTCCGGGTTCAATTTCAGTTCGTTTAAACCAAGATGGACTGCCATTTATATCCGTTACTAAAATATCGAGACTGTTATCATTATCGACATCTTCGGCCATGACACTGAATATATAATCTTTAGTATTGACTGACACTGGATTAGTGTCTGCGGTAAAAGAACCAGTCCCATCATTATAAAAAACTTCTACTCGACAATCATTGGGGGTGCCAAACGCCACTGAATTTGCAATGACAGCATCAATATCGCCATCAAAATCAATGTCTTTCATGGCAAAAGCACCAGGATTTACAATAGTGTTATCGATAATATTCTTTAAACCGAACCCGCCATTTCCATCATTTGAAAACCATATTACTTCGTTGCCGTTGTATGCTGATACACAAACATCATAGGTGTCATTACCATCGATCTTTCTAACATATACTTGACTTGGTCCAACAATGCCGTCAGAAATGATCTGTTCAGTGCCGAAATTTCCTAGACCGTCATTTTCAAACCAAACTAGTTTTCCATCGTTGTAGGATGTAGAAATCACATCATTAAATCCGTCGTCGTTAAGATCAGATATAGCGACACCACCAGCGCTATTCAATGTTCCGATGATCGTAGACTGGAGATCAAAAGTTCCAGATCCATCATTTTTTAGCCAAAAGACAGTATTGCCCAAGGTTGTGCTCACCACCAAATCGATGTAACTATCATCGTCAATAAAACCTGAAGCAATATTGTAAGGGGCATTACCGGAAGGTAGCGGAAGCGCAATAGATTGGGTTTTATTGAACGTTGTTTGTGAAAACGTGGTCAAAGAAATCAGTAGAGTTAGCAAACTGATCACCTTTTGTTTTGGAGAAGTCATAGTTACATGTATTTATAAATAAAAAGCAGATGAACACTCCTTCATCTGCTTTTTATCAAATGAATGAGTATCCTTTTAATTTATAATAAATTTGAAAGTGGTGCTATTCCCTTCGAAATTTAGAAAGTACATGCCGGTTTTCAACATGGAAACGTCCATTGATTTTTCTTGTTCTACTGCATCTGTAAGGATTTCTCGTCCAAGTGAATCATAAATCGTTACTAAAACAGGCTCTGTAATACCGCTAAAAAATAGATCGCCATCTGTAGGATTTGGATACATTTTTATAATTTGATTATTTACCTCTGGAATATTCAAGGTGATCAATTGATTTTCAAACCAATCAACTCTATCACTTCCATTACTTATGGTGGCGATGTCTTTGTCGCCATCGTTATCAAAATCAGCTACAGCAATGTCATATATTATAAAATTGTTATTTACTATTAATATGTCATCGGTATCTGGACTAGCGTTCGCCGCTCCTTTAAAGTAAATAATCGCATCATCCATAACACCACCATCGGTAACGATGACATCATTGAATGAATCATTATCAAGATCAACCACAAAAGCTCTCGCAGGATTGTTTATGATAGTTTCATCGGATATAATAATTTCATTAGAAGCACCATTTTTTACTTTATCATAAAACGCAACGTCTCCAGAAGTGAAATCTACCTTAACGATGTTTAGAACACCATCATTATTAACATCGGCAACAGACAAATCAAATAAAAATTCATTATCTGTTGAAACTGATACCGCATCTTTTATCCAAGAAACGGTGTTAGTACCACTTTCGATGAGTTGGTTGTAAAATATTTCAATGCTCTGGCTTGTTACGAAAGCCACTACAGCGTCCAAATCGCCATCATTGTCAAGGTCGGCTAGGTCAATATAATAAGGCCCATCTGTTGTGCCATTTTCGATATCTGGTTCGGTATTGAATTCTCCAGTACCGTCCCCTGAATACCAGACAGTTCTGTTATCATTAAAGGACATCGATGCTAAATCTAAATGCCCATCATTATTAATGTCTCCGGCAACGACTTGACCAGGACCACCCAAATCAGCATCTACGATGATTTCAGATCCGAAACCACCTGATCCATCACTTAAGTAATACACCAACTTATTTTGACTAGCCGATGTGGCTACGATATCTAAACCAAACTGGCCATCGATATCAGCCACCAACAACCCATCGACCCATCGAATTGTAGAGGAAATAGTAGGTTCTACAGTGAAATTGCCGAGGCCATCGTTACTATACCATTTAATGTAATCTTGAAGGGGTGTCCCGCCGTTGAAATCATAGGTTGCCATAACCACATCGATATCCCCATCACCATCCAAATCTCCTGAAGCTATTTCGTAAGGTTCTTGTCCCGTATTAGGATCGATATTTTGTAGTGGGGCAAATGGCTGGGCATAACTCAATTGTGCGATTCCGACAATAATTGAGAAGGTGAGTAGAATTTTTTTCATAAGTTGTAGTTTAAAGTTTAGCTAATATATTGTTTTAATTTTACTTAAGACCTCCAACCATATCTTCAGGTTTCACCCAATCATCATAATCTTCAGCAGAAACATACCCTAGATTAACGGCTTCTTGTTTTAATGTAGTGCCATTTTTATGAGCCGTATTTGCAATTTCTGCCGCTTTATAATAACCAATTTTAGTATTTAATGCTGTTACTAACATCAGGGAATTATTCAACAACTGTTTAATCACTTCGTGATTAGGTTCAATACCTTGTGCACAATGCTCATCAAAGCTGGTGCAGGCATCACCTAATAATTGCGCGGATTGTAGAACATTGGCAGCCATCATTGGTTTAAATACATTCAATTCATAATGGCCTTGCGTACCTCCGACGGTGACTGCAACATCATTGCCCATGACTTGAGCGCAGACCATCGTTAATGCCTCACATTGTGTCGGATTCACTTTACCTGGCATGATGGAACTTCCTGGTTCATTCGCAGGAATAATAATCTCACCAATACCACTTCTCGGACCAGATGCCATCATTCGTATGTCATTGGCAATTTTATTTAAACTAACGGCCAACTGTTTTAACGCGCC
>JBBSOJ010000150.1:0-7938 GCA_038259855.1 Flavobacteriales bacterium | reverse complement strand
AGTTCCATCTCGTAGGCAATTGGGTATTTTATCTGTTCAACTATTTTCAAGAAAAGGGACTTATTTTATGGATATCACAAATTTAAGCTATTTCATTTGATAAGTAATAATTGATGGATTGAGATGTGTTAAAATCTTAAGATAACCCAGCTTATAATTTATTTTTTTTATTTTTATAATTAATATTAATCTTAAAAAATATCCCTTATGAAAAAAATTACTTTAGTATTATCAATTGCATTATTAGCAACTGCAACTTACGGTCAACAGACAGTATGGTCAGATGATTTTAATGATGAAGACATTTCTGATTGGACCTTAACAGATAGCGATGGAGATGGCAATGATTGGGGCGACATATTTCAAATAGGAGACGGAGCTGGAGGTTTTGTAACACCAGTTTCTTTAATTTCAAGATCATGGTCAGGCTCCCCTTTAACTCCTGATAATTGGGCAGTTACCCCGGCAATTGATTTATCAGGTGCCGCTGGGACTATAAATGTTACTTATGTTACTCAAGTTGCAGCACAATCTTGGGATCAGGAGAAATACAGCATACACGTAGGAACATCCAATGATATAAGTGTTTTGATTAATTCAGCAACATCTCTAACTGAAATTTTAGGTGATGCTGGTGACACCGGCACTCCTGTTTCTCATTCATTAGACATTTCAAGTTTAGCAGGTAGTGGAACTGTTTACATTGCTTTTAGACATTGGGATTGTACTGACCAAGATTTCTTATCAGTCGATGATCTAACCGTTACGGCGTCAACTTTAAGCGTTGACGAATTTGCAAGTAACAACTTCAAGCATTTTTATAATGCCGATTCAAAAACGTTGAGTTTAGAATCCTCTGTTGCATTAAGCAATGTAGAGGTATTTAATATTCTTGGTCAGAAAATAGTAGACAGAGCGCTCTCTCAAACTAATGAAACTATCGATTTCTCAAGTTTTGAAGATGGAATTTATTTGGTGAGAACTAAATTAAATGAACAAATCAATACATTCAGAGTGTTAAAACAATAGTTTGCACATTAGAAATATAGCAACAACTGCTTTCAGTAATATGGAAGCAGTTTTTTTATGATTTATTAGCCAATTGCCCACAAGCAGCATCAATATCCTTACCACGCGAACGTCTGACGGTTACCGTAATATTGTTTTGCTCAAGCATGGAAATGTACATATCGAGCGCAGCGGAATTTGCTTGTTGAAACTGGCCATCATCAATGGGGTTATATTCAATTAGGTTGACCTTGCTTGGTGCAAATTTGCAGAATTTAATCAAAGCTTCGACGTCTTTTTTGGTATCGTTGATGCCATCCCACACCACATATTCATAGGTGATGATGTTTTTGGTCTTGGCATACCAATACTCTAAAGCTTCCCTTAAATCGGCCAACGGAAACGTAGCATTAAAGGGCATGATTGACGTTCTTACCTCGTCGATGGCTGAATGTAATGACACCGCCAAACCAAATTTTACCTCATCATCCGCCATTTTTTTTATCATTTTTGGAACACCCGACGTTGAGACGATAATGCGTTTTGGTGACATGCCCAAACCTTCTGGTGAGGTGATTTTCTCGATAGCCTTGATGACGTTATTGTAGTTCATGAGTGGTTCTCCCATACCCATAAACACAATATTGCTTAACGGCCTATCAAAATACAATCGGCTTTCTTTATCAATCGCGACCACTTGGTCAAATATTTCGTCTGGATTGAGGTTTCGCATGCGCTTTAAACGTGATGTAGCACAAAATAAACAATCTAAACTGCAGCCTACTTGAGATGACACGCAGGCTGTGGTGCGCTTTGCAGTTGGAATCAATACCGATTCTACAATCAAACCATCGTGCAGGCGAACGGCATTTTTCACGGTGCCGTCGCTACTTCGCTGCATTTGGTCAACCTCAATATGATTGATCACAAATTGCTTTTCGAGCATCGCTCGGGTTTCTTTTGAGATATTGGTCATATCGTCAAACGAATGTGCGCCCTTACTCCAAAGCCATTCGTAGACTTGGTTGCCTCGAAATGCCTTGTCGCCTTCTTTGACAAACACGTCGCGCAATTGCTCTTTGGTTAAGGCTCTTATGTCTTTCTTAATTATATCCATTGCGTTTGCAAAAGTACAGAAAGGATCTGCGATTTACGATATTTTGAATTATGATTATGGTTTCGAATCATAGCACCATCTGCATTAGGGGTTGCAACGGCATCCTTTTACGGCTATTTTCAGTCGTAAAAGATACAGTGTAAAACCCGACCCTTGTGGTAATGCCATAAAAAAAGCCTTGACGGATCAAGGCTTAAATACTATATGAATGTTGGTCATTAGATAATCAACATGGCATCACCATAGGTGTAAAAACGGTATTTTTCTTTGACTGCCACTTCGTAAGCTTCTTTCATAAAATCATGACCTGCAAATGCAGATACCATCATCAACAATGTTGATTTTGGAGTATGGAAATTGGTCACCATGCAATTCGCGATACTAAAATCATAAGGTGGGAAGATAAATTTATTGGTCCAGCCAGCAAATTCATTAAGCATTCCGTTGGAAGACACGGAACTTTCGATGGCTCTCATCGAAGTCGTCCCAACTGCGCAGATGCGTTTTTTATGTTTTTTGGCATTGTTGACGATATCGGCTGCATGTTGCTCAACGAAGGCTTCTTCACTATCCATTTTATGTTTGGATAAATCTTCAACTTCCACAGGATTAAAGGTTCCTAAACCAACATGCAACGTTACTTCAGCAAAATCGATCCCTTTGATCTCAAGACGTTTTAGTAAATGTTTTGAAAAGTGCAGACCTGCAGTAGGCGCAGCCACAGCACCTTCCTTTTTGGCAAAAATAGTTTGGTAGCGCTCCTCATCTTCTGGCTCAACGTCCCGTTTGATGTATTTTGGAAGTGGTGTTTCACCTAATTCATTCAGTTTCTTACGGAATTCTTTGTATGAACCATCATATAAAAATCGCAACGTACGCCCTCTAGAGGTTGTATTGTCAATGACTTCAGCGACCAAGGTCTCATCATCGCCAAAATACAATTTATTACCGATTCGGATTTTACGGGCCGGATCAACCAATACGTCCCAAAGTCGCTGCTCTTCATTCAATTCACGTAACAAAAACACTTCGATTCTTGCGCCTGTTTTTTCTTTATTCCCGTATAAACGCGCCGGAAATACTTTTGTGTTATTAAGAATCATTACGTCCCCTTCATCAAAATAATCAATCAAATCCTTAAACATTTTATGCTCAATGGTCTTGTCTTTTCGGTTTAAGACCATCAAACGAGATTCATCTCGATTTTCAGCAGGATGCTCTGCCAACAATTCTTCTGGTAGTTTAAAGTTGAAGTGTGATAATTTCATATGCAAGTCGTGTTTTTAAAAATTAGAATCAAAAAGGGTGTTCATTTCAAGGTTGCAAATATACAATCTCAAAACAGGCGTTGTCAAGTAAATGGCAGATTATTATTGAGTTATTTCGAAACCAATTGCTTTTAAGTCATCCCAAAACGTGGGATATGATTTCGTGACCACCATAGCGTCTTGGATGACCAACGACCTTTTTAAAGCTAAAGGAGCAAAAGCCATCGCCATTCTGTGGTCATTATAAGTAAAAATGACCTCTTCTAGTCCTTCCCAAGTAGCAGAATGGTCGTTTTGAGCGAATAATTGGTGAGCGACTAAATGCAACGAGTTGTCTGTTATGGTGACGCAGCCACCCAATTTTTCCAATTCTATTTTGAGCGCTGACAAACGATCGGTTTCTTTAATTAAAAGGGTATGCAAGCCCGTTAAATGACAGCCGATTCCGAGACCAAAGCACGTGACTGCGATGGTTTGGGCAATGTCAGGAGCATTTTTCAAATCGTAATTTAAAGTCTGCGATTTGCATTCCGAAACTTTTTTCATCGTTACCGATGCTTCATGAAACGTACTCTCTACACCAAAGTTTTTATAAATAGTAGCCAAAATTGAATCACCTTGTAAACTATCGCTACGATAACTGGACAACGTGATGGATGTACCGATTGGACTTAAGGCCACAATACTATAGAAATAAGATGCTGATGACCAGTCGGATTCTACGGTGAGCGTCTTTGGCTCCGATAGGACCTCTTTTGGCGCAACTGTGACGACGTTTTCAACAAAAGTCGATTCTACACCTATTTGACGGAGCAATTCCAAGGTCATTTTAATATATGGTAAAGACGTAATATCGCCTTCCAACGTCAATTCCAAACCTTTCTTTAGCCTGGGTGCAACCAGAAGTAAGGCCGAAATATATTGGCTGCTCACGTTTGCTTTTAGTGATGTCTGATAGTTGGTTAGTTTATTTCCATTAATTTTTAAAGGAGGACAACCTTCAGTTTCCAAATAAGAAATATCTGCTCCCAAATCGTTTAATGCGTCGACCAAAACCTTAATTGGTCGTTCCTTCATACGATTGGAGCCTGTTAAGATCACGCTTGATCCCTCTTTGGTGGCAAAGTAGGCTGTTAAAAACCGCATCGCTGTGCCGGCATGATGGATATCGATGGTGCCGTCATGAATGGTCACCGCTTTTTGCATGACTTTTGAGTCGTCGGAATTGGAAACATTCAAGATCGTGATTTCAGGATACAATGCTTGAAGGAGCAACAAACGGTTAGACTCACTTTTAGATCCCGTTATGGTAATTTCTGAATGGTGTTCCTTGATTTTTGACTTATGAAGAATGAGATCCATTTTTTGATTTTCGTTTTGCGATTAATCGTGATTTATAAATCACTAATTAAGCGAACAGCGAATTTAATAAAGGAATTTCATAAAGTGTTCTAAAGATTTAAAGAAATTTCTAGACGTTGATCGTCTTGGTTAATGAATGATGAATGATGAATGATGAAAATTAAAGTTTTGAATCGGAAGGATTACCAATGTTATAGAAAATTCTAAACATCTTGCTTACTTCAATTTTTCATTGGATTGATGACGGTCGTGGTCGCGTTTGGTTTTTAAATCTAATTTTTTATCGAAAGCGGCTTGCAGGTCAATACCAGTTTGATTGGCTAAACAAAGCACTACAAAAACCACATCAGCTAATTCTTCTCCTAAATCCTTATTCTTATCGCTTTCTTTCTCACTTTGCTCCCCATAACGTCTGGCAATAATACGAGCAACTTCGCCTACTTCTTCCGTAAGCTGCGCCATATTGGTTAATTCATTAAAGTAGCGAACGCCATGTTCCTTGATCCAAATGTCAACTTCTTTTTGTGAGTTTTGAATATCCATCTAGGTTTTGTTTAAAACGATTTGCTCTGATTCTTTGAGGACAATTTGATTGAAATATTCTTTCAAATATTCAAAATTATCTGCTGAAATCATCGCTTTTGCGATTTCAAAGTTAATCGATAAGTGAATCTTTCTGTTTTGATAATCCAATAAATATTTAAAACCTCCCAAATTATTTGGCAGTTGAATAATAGCAGCGTCTGGCATGCTCTCAACTTCATATCCTTCAGGGACATCAATAATAATATTGTACGTTTCCTTGGTTGGATATCCGAAATCGATCGGGTATTCTCTAGAATCTTCCACAAATGGATTCGACTGAAGTCTTAAAAACGAAAGCGGTCTGATGTATATTTTACCATTGATGATATCACATGAATTTTCATGGTTGAAATCATAGGACTCGGTAACATACCCCTCATAATTATTGGTGTTTTTTGCTTCGTAATTGGATATTTCAATGCCCTCTAGCTTGGTTTCATGATCAGAAATATAAGATTCCAAGTTTTTCGAAACGAAATTTCTTCGGAATTGGTAAGCGCCATGCTTTGTGTATCGAGCCTTCAAAACTCCTTGAAGCGCTCCATCCTCATTCAAGGTGGCGTTAATGCTATAAAGGTTTTGGGAGACATCAGGCTCTTTGATATCGATGATTTTCCATACCATATTTTTACTGTCAACGAGAATTCCCTGCCAGTTATAGTCCCTAATTGGCAATGTATTGATGTCGCTAAAATCATCCGTACCATCCAAGAAATATTGTTCTTCATTCATTTTTACATACGCCAGAACATAATTCAATCGATCAACCGTAGGGAAAAATGGTATGGAGTTATCTTTTGTACTTATAATCACTGGGTTCGCTTCAAGACCCGCATATCGCAACATAGCCACCAAAGTTAGATTAATATCGGCCGCATTCCCTTTCTTTTCCTTTATCGTTTTTTTAATACCGTTGTCAAAATATTTACCATCACGTCCATCCCATTGTATATTTTGTTTCACATAGGAAAATACAAGTTTCATTTTCTGCACATCGTCGGTTACACCTAACAAGAGTTGATCTAACTCGTCATTGAAAGCTCTTGTCTTATCCAATTCATTCTTATAGTCATCGGTATTTCCTATGGTTTTGGCAACATCATTCCAAGACTGGGCATAGCTTTTGTTTGTGCCATTATCCAATTTTATAGACACTAACTCAAACATCACGCCTGATCTATAATTATTGATATTGTCAACATAACTCTCTTCTTTTAGTCCAGGAATATTGTCAAGAACATATTCATAAATGTTCACGTTCATACCCAAGCGATGGTCCATTTTAAAAGATTGTTCGTGTGAAAATCGAATAAAACCTTTCTGCGTTTGATTGAACTTAAAACCTTCCGGTGTTCTGATTTCTGCCCTCAAGTGTTTGATCGGAATATCATATTGAAAGCGGAATTCATCAATATTCCAAATGAATGGGGAGCGAAACTTATATTGGAATTCAATGACCGATCCTTCTCTAACATTCGGCATCGTAAATTTAACCTCATCAAAATTCTTATTCACTTCCGTTTCAAAAATCTGATCTTTATCCAACGCTGTTTTTACAATCTTGCCATCCTCCAGATTATAGGTATAGGCTTTTAGTTTACTGATATCTTCTTTGGACGATCCCGATTTGTATAGGCTGATCTCTTCTGTTACATAATCGAATCCTGCCTTATCGTAAATTTTTATGCGTTTATGCACTTCTGTCACCAGCTCCGCACCACTCATATTGGAAATTAAATACGTATTTTGATTTTTATATAAAATGGCCGCATGTGCCGTTTTATCAAAAGAAAGTGATGTTTCTTCAAGTTCTTCTATTGAGACCTCTCCAAATTCGAAGTCCTGCGAACTTACCAGATGTGTGAAGAAGAAAAAGGTGAGTAAAAAAGTAATTTTTTTCATAAGCTATAGTTGGGGTTTTAAGACAACCATCGATGTATCATATTTAGATACGTCTTTACGAAATTGCCTATATAATTCATAATCAGTTTTAGGATAGGTGCCCTTTTTTATAAGAAGCTCTTTGTCAAATACTAATTTGTTATCCACCAATTTTGTGGTGATGCTATAATAGCCGAATTTATTTTCTAACTTAATGTCTTCTAGCATACCATCGATCACATAGCCTTCTGGAATTGTAATGACATAATGGTCCTTGTCCATATAACCCCGAGGAATCACTAGAGGCAATGTTCTGTTTCTATAGCGATCGGGAACATAGGTGTTTCTATTAAACACGTTTGGCGAAAATAAGATCTGACCATTGTTTACAGTTGCATACGACGCACTATTAAGTTGAAGTGATTCAGAAAACTCAACCGATTCCTTATCATTCTTAAACTCATAGGAATCCACATTCAAATTATTGATATAGCTCCAATAATTTCTATAATAGTCAGTCAACTTATCACTGGATTCGCGTTCTATAGGCGCTCTATGATCATATTGAATACCAGAACTCAATATGACAAGATCTGCTTTGATGCTGGCATTTTCCAAAATGGAAACGTCTGCTTTTGTATATTGATAATTGGTGGCATCATTATATTTCGTCGTTTTTAAAACATCGCTACCATCTGGTTTGATACGCAACACATT
>JBBSOJ010000149.1:0-7958 GCA_038259855.1 Flavobacteriales bacterium | reverse complement strand
AAGCTTTTAAACCTTCGATTGAAAAAAACCGGATGATGATTAATCTTTACGATCGACAAGTCGCTCTGATCAAAAAAATGGTCGACACATTGCATGAAGATTTACAGTACGATTACCAAGTTCAAATTGATGAATTGTAACAATCAGATGTCTTTAGATACAATTTATTTACTTTAAAATTTGCCAATAGGCACTTCCCTCTACTCCAGATTCTAAAT
Source organism: Flavobacteriales bacterium (assembly GCA_038259855.1). Lineage (GTDB taxonomy): Bacteria > Bacteroidota > Bacteroidia > Flavobacteriales > Flavobacteriaceae > JBPOFM01. Next base: position 7,740 of record JBBSOJ010000149.1, on the reverse strand, counting down.
TGATAAAGCGAATCATGATTAAATCGTTTTAAGTTAAAAAAAACTTAAATAGAAATTTGCTTCAATTTCCCGTATTAAGAATACTTATTTTAGAAGCTCAAACTTAAAAACCTAACTATCTTGAAACATTTTACATTCAAAATCTGCTTTGTAGTGTCACTAATGGTGATCCTATCTTGTGACACAGCAAAAAAAGCAGCTAATTCCAAAAAAACCGCTGAAACCAGCGAAGATGATAAATCTTCAAAGAAACCTGGCAAGGACGACATCAAGCCTTATGACAAGGTCATCACAAAAGAGGCGAAAAGCGATGAAGGCTTATTCAAAGTCCATCAAATAGACAATAGTTATTTTTATGAAATTCCGGATAGTTTGTTCGAGCGGGAAATGCTTATGGTGACTCGTATTGCCAAAACAGCCAGCGGATTAGGTTTTGGCGGTGGTAAGCAAGATGAATCAGTGTTGCGTTGGCAGAAAAAAGGCAAAAAAGTATTGCTACGCGTGGTATCTTTCAATGTCGTGGCAGCCGATTCCTTACCGATTCATGAAGCGGTGATGAATTCTAATTTTGAACCGATTTTATACACATTTCCAATTAAGGCGATCAGCAAAGATTCTTTGAATACGGTTATTGATGTCACGGATTTATTTGAGAAGGATGTAAAACTTCTTGGTTTACCTGAACGGACTAGAAAAAATTATAAAGTGACACGTTTGGAGAGTGATCTTTCTTATATCGAAAGTGTGAAAAGTTATCCGCTAAACATTGAGTCTAGACACGTCAAAACATATAACGCAGGCGAGCCACCTTCGAGTTCAGAGACAGGCACCATTTCCATTGAGATGAGCAATTCGATGGTGTTACTTCCTAAAGAACCGATGAAACGTCGTATGTTCGACCAACGTGTCGGCTGGTTTACAAGCGGGCAGACGGATTATGGTTTGGATGTTCAAGAAAGCAAAACAGTTCGATATCTCGACAGATGGCGTTTGGAAGTGAAAGATGAGGATATAGAAAAATTCAATCGTGGCGAATTGGTAGAACCTAAAAAACAAATCGTCTATTATATTGATCGAGCGACACCAGAAAAATGGCGTAAATACATCAAAGAAGGTATCAACGATTGGCAAGTAGCATTTGAAGCGGCAGGATTTAAAAATGCCATTGTGGCGAAGGATGCACCCACCAAAGAAGAAGATCCTGATTGGAGTCCGGAAGATGTTCGCTATTCGGTGGTTCGTTATTTAGCATCACCCATTCCTAATGCCAACGGCCCTCACGTCAGTGATCCTAGAAGTGGTGAGATTTTGGAAAGTGATATCAATTGGTATCATAACGTCATGACTTTATTGAGAGATTGGTATTTCGTTCAAACAGCGGCGATAAATCCTGAAGCTCAAAAACTGAAATTTAAGGATGAAATCATGGGTCGCCTAATTCGTTTTGTGTCTTCGCATGAAGTAGGACACACATTGGGCTTGCCTCATAACATGGGAAGCAGTGTTGCCTACCCTGTTGATAGTTTGCGAAACGCTGAATTCACTAAAAAATTTGGAACCGCTCCGTCGATAATGGATTATGCGCGTTTTAATTATGTTGCACAACCAGAAGATGTTGGTGTGGCCTTAATGCCAGATATTGGAGTTTACGATAAATATGCGATAGAATGGGGTTACAGACCTATATTGGACGCTAAAACCGCTGATGACGAAAAGAAAACTTTAGATAGCTGGATTCTAAAACACGCTGGTGATCCTATGTACCGTTTTGGAAAACAACAAAGTGGCGTTATTGACCCGAGCAGTCAAACTGAAGATTTGGGTGATGATGCCATGAAAGCAAGCATGTACGGCATAGAAAATATGAAACGCATCGTTCCAAAACTCATTGAGTGGACCGCGGAAGACGGTAAGAATTATGAGGATCTAGAAACCATTTACGGTCAATTACTAGGTCAATATAATCGTTATATGGGACACGTTGCTGCAAATATTGGTGGCGTTTATGAGTATTATAAAACCTATGACCAAGAAGGTGCTGTATATACGCATGTAGACAAGGCAAAGCAAAAAGAAGCGATGGCATTTCTTCAAAACCAATTGTTCGATACACCAGAATGGATGATTGATACCGATATTTTCAACAAGATTGAAAGCGCTGGAAACATTGAACGTATTCGAAACATGCAGACGAGAACCCTTAATAACATTCTTGATTTTGGTCGTATGGCGCGATTGAGCGAAAACGAAACGATTAATGGTAAAGAAGCTTACGGATTATTGAGTATGATGCAGGAGCTGAGAGCTGGTCTTTTTAGCGAGTTGAGCAGTGGGAAAACCATCGATGCCTACCGACGAAATTTACAGCGTGCTTATATTGAGCGCATGGAATATCTTATGACTAAAGAACAAGAAATAATTCCTTCGGAGTTTAGACGTTATGTGTCGCGTACCAATGTGGATGTCAACCAATCTGATATCAGAGCCGTTACAAGAGCTGAATTAAAATCGTTAGCTAGCAGCATGAGAGCTGGAGTGAACAGAACAAATGATGCCATGAGCAAAATTCATTTACAAGATGCTTTAGAGCGTATTGATGCAATTTTGAATCCTAAAGGATAGATTTTTTATAGTGAATCTCAGGTTCACTTCATATAAAAAGAGCAAAGTATCGACTAAAGTCTTTATTTTGCTCTTTTATTATAATGATCTATAAGCGTTATAAGCCTAAAACCTTCGTTCCCTGTTCATAAATAACATCAACTGGAATGTTGGCTTCACTCAAGCGGTCTAAATCTTTTTGAAGTTGGGTTGGGATCACTCCTTTATCAGCCACTAATTTGGCAACGCCGTCATAATCGCCATTGCCTTGTAAGGTTAAAATGAGATTTGACATTTCTTCCATGGCTATGATCATTTGATCAAAATCAACTTTGTAGGTGCCGTTTTCATTTCTTTGAAACGCTCCCTTTTCTTTAAAATAATTAAATCGGATCATATTGGCTTTTCCATGGGCACTTGATGCACCAAACCTTACCGAACGGAAAATACCCGCCATAAAGGTGACCATATTGTCTTTTAAGTCTTCCTTTAATTCACCTTTATTACTTAACTGTTGAATCATATACAAGCCTAAAATATCCGCCTTTCCTTCTTCCAAAGCGCTAGAATGTTCTTTCAATGATGTTCGAACAGTTCCTTTATTATTGATGGTGTTTTTAATTCCCAAACCATGTGCCACTTCATGAAACATGGTGTTGGCAAAAAATGCATCAAACGTAATGTGCTTGCGTTGACTTTCATCAATCAATACATCCGCTATAGGAAGCATGATCTTATCAAACTTGGCACGCATGGCATTTTTCAATTGAAGGCGACGTGTTCCTTTTTTGAGTTGTACTTCTTCATCGTTTGGAAGATTAATAGCAATTGTTTTGCTACCAGCGTTACAATCACCAGCATAATAAACGACGTCATAGGCATTTAAATCACTATCTGTGCCTGGTGATTCTTGTTTATAAGCGTCGGCTACCGGCAACCCTTTTTGTAATTCAGGTAGGTACGAACTGAAACGAGCCAAGCGTTCACTCCATTCCATATCTTTTATGAGAACGTAACCCTCATGTGCCGCTTTGTTGCCAAACATCGCATCTTCGTAAGTCTCAATAGGTCCGATCACAATATCAAGCGTATTGGTTTTCATGTCCATCCAAGCCAAATCACTCGCTTGATAATTGTCATCCAAAAGTGCTTGAGCCCTCAATTCAAGATAGCGTTTCAAGCCGGCATCCTCTGCCAATTTTGAAGCTTCCAATAAGAGATCAGAGACCACTTTCACTTCTTTTTCAAACTGTTTGTGGTAAGGAATTGAATATAAGGTACCAAGAGAATCGCGTCTAATGAAATTATAAATGCTCGATTTATCCTTGATGTCGGCCGAATCAAATTCTTCCTTTGTCATATCAACCGGATAGAAATTGGCTCCTAAAGGTTTAGGCCCTACACCTTCGACGAATGGTTGATTCCCATTTAGACGATCCCACGGTCCGTAGTTTATAATGACGAACTGTTTCAAATCCTCATCCGAAATCGCGTTCATTAACGAATCTCTTTTACCATAAGCTTCATACCAGAACAAGTCATTCATCATATCTGCAGCCTTGATGAGTAACGGTATCATGTTACGTTCGTTTTCTGTCAGGTTACTAGTGTCCGCCGTTAGCTGGACCGTAACATATTTACTTAAATTTTGTTGCATCTCTTGACTGGACTCTTCAATGACAGCAACTTCTTCTTTTTCTTCTTTACAAGAAATTATCAGAAGCGTCATAAGCGAGTAAAACACTAATTTTTTCATAGGATTGTTTTATTGATTTGCTCAAAGTTACTTAATTTCAACGCTACTTTAAGGGCCGATACTTATATACCAACCTGATAAATTTTATTCAACAACAATTCAGTAATAAGTAAAAACGAATCTGGCACTTCTTATTATGACTGTTAAATAGTCGTTAAACAACATGTCTTCCTTAAACGAATAGTCAATTGTGCTGTCAAAGCTATACAACCCTTAAAATAAAAGAACATGAAAAACCTAATGATGATTGCAATTGTACTAGTAAGCTTATGCACGACTGCACAAACACAAAAAAGAGATCGTGGAGACCGTATGGAAATGAGAAAAGACATTTCTCCAGAAGAAAAGGCACAACTTCAATCCAAAAAAATGACCTTAAAGCTTGACCTTACAAACCAACAACAAGCTGAAGTAGAACAAATCATTTTACAAGATGCAAAAATTCGTCAAACAAAAAAAGAAGAATTTAAGACATTAAAAGCGAATAAGGATGGTGGAAAAATGTCTAAAGAGGATCGTCTAGCTATGGCGAACAATCGATTGGATGCTCAAATAGAAATGAAGAAAAAGATGAAGGCAATATTAAGTGCAGATCAGTATAGCAAGTTTGAGAGTCTACAGAACAAAACTAGACATCGGAGAGGTGAAAAAAGCAACGTCAAAAGACAACGCAACTAATTAATTTGGTCAGTATTTTTTTTTGAAAGGCATTGGTTTTTTAATCATTGCCTTTTTAATTTGTGATATTGATTTAAAAATTATTACTTTAGTCATCTAAAATCGAAAATTAAAACCAATGAAAAAAATAATTACACTTTGCCTTTTCGCGTTGGCCATGATTGTGGGAACACAGTCAGCCACAGCGCAGTCAATCGTTGAAGTTAACGCTACTGCTGCTAAAAAAACAAAGGAACTAAAGCAATTTATAAAATTTGATAATGACACAGAAGATGTGGTATACCAAACATATCAGAACTATGTACGTAAGGTTTATGCCATGAATGAAGCGATGGTTGCAGGATCTGCCGTTAAAGAGAATGACAAAATTGAACTTAACAACTATGTCGACAAGAAATTAAAGGCAGTATTCACGGACGATCAGTACAAACGTTACCTTGAATATTTGAAAATACCTAAATAGGTTTTTCCAATCTAAAATAAAAAAAAAGCAATCAAAATTAATTGATTGCTTTTTTTTATAGCGTTTTAGCAACTTTCTCGACTGCAGATATGGTCTTATCGAGGTCATCATAACTTAAAGCGTCGTTGAGAAACCAAGATTCGAATGCGCTAGGAGGGAGATAAATACCTTCTTTCAACATGCCATGAAAAAATTTCTTGAAGGTATCGTTACTCGCATTGGCGGCAGTTTCAAAATCAACTACAGGTACTACATCAAAATGAATGGACATCATGGAGCCCACCCTATTTATAGTGTGTTGAATTCCATAGTTGTCTAAAGCTTTCGCACAGCCATCATGCAAATAGGCCGTTTTAGTTTCTAAACTTTTAAAAACATCTCTATTGTTGTTGTTCAGTTCTGTCAACATCGCGAACCCTGCCGCCATAGCTAAAGGGTTGCCACTCAATGTTCCGGCTTGATATACGGGACCTGTAGGCGCTAGATAATCCATAATCTCTGAACGTGAAGCGAATGCGCCCACGGGTAAACCGCCTCCAATCACTTTACCAAAACAGACAATATCCGCTTTGACAGAGTACAATTCCTGTACACCACCTTTCGCCAATCGGAATCCTGTCATCACCTCATCGAATACCAATAAAATATCATGAACATCACAAAGCTGTCTCAAGGCATGTAAAAAACCCTCTTTAGGAGCAATGCAGCCCATGTTGCCGGCGACGGGTTCGATGATGATACATGCAATTTCATTTTCGTTCGCCTTTATGAGCTCCTTTACACTATCAATATCATTGTATGTTGCCAACAAGGTATCTTTGGCGGTTCCGGCGGTGACACCCGGACTATTCGGAGTTCCAAATGTAATGGCGCCACTTCCTGCAGCGATTAAAAACGCATCACTATGACCGTGGTAGCATCCTGCAAATTTTATAATTTTATCTTTATTGGTAAATCCCCTAGCTAATCGCACAGCACTCATACATGCTTCAGTACCAGAATTCACAAATCGAATTTTATCGATGTTGGGAACCATAGAAATAGCGAGTTCGGCTATTTTCGTCTCTATCTCAGTTGGCATTCCAAAGGATGTACCGTTTTTCGCCTTCTCAATTACGGCATTGACCACAGGCTCATAGGCATGTCCTAAAATCATTGGGCCCCATGAACTGATATAATCAATGAGGGTATTGTCATCTTCGTCGAAAATATAAGCTCCTTTTGCAGATTTAGCGAAAATTGGAGTACCGCCCACTCCATTAAAAGCGCGTACTGGCGAATTTACGCCACCAGGTATGACCCGCTCTGCTTCTATAAATAAGGAACTACTGCGTTGGTATAACATATTAATTGGATTTGATTATAAGTGTTTGGCCTAATTTGAGATCAGTATTTCTCATGCCGTTTATCTTTTGTAACTCTTGAACCGATAAATTATAGCGTTTGGACAATGAATACATTGTATCGCCTTTTACGACCTGATGGGTGAGGCTACGTGGAGATGGTTCGGTATTTTTTTTACGCTCTTTTTTTGAATTTCCCAGCACTTCCTCATCAAATTTGTAGAGCTCAAAACGCTCGATCAAACTAATGAGTTTCTCTGGATATTTTTTATCTGTAGCATAGCCGGCAGCACGCAAACCTTTTGCCCAGCTTTCATAATCATCTTGATCATGATTAAATAGTGAAGCATAGCGGCTTCGACCTGATAAAAATGTCGAATGGTCTTCAAAGGATTCTTCCGCCCGCCTATATTTTCTAAAACATTCCTGATTTTTATCGTCGTCATGATAAATTTTATCACCATCCCATGTATGGCATTTGATACCAAAATGATTGTTACCTTCGACCGCCAAACGCCCTTGGCCAGACCCTGATTCTAAGATACCCTGCGCCAAAGTGATACTTGCTGGAATTTTGTAGCGACGCATCTCGGTCATGGCAATATCGCTATATGTATAAATGTACTCTTCCGTACTATTGGCAAAGGATTTTCTCTCAACAGGGTTGACGATGATGGCAGATGGCGTTTCTGCCTCTGTTTTAGAGTCGTCAGTTTTAGTTTTTACGACGACCCGCTCCGGTCGTTGTGGAGCGTTTTTATTTTTTGTGAAGCATCCACTGCATTGGAGACCAGTTCTCTTAGAAATATCTCGTGATCAGAGTAAAGGAATTTTTTAATGATGGGGAAAATGTTTTCTGTTTGTACGTTAATCTTTCCTGTTGACATGTTATTTTGTTT
>JBBSOJ010000148.1:0-8009 GCA_038259855.1 Flavobacteriales bacterium | reverse complement strand
TTATCAGCAATTTCAATATCAAGCGAGGCAATCAAAGAATCATTTTCACTCTTTTTTATGGAAAGCTCTCCTTCCTTTTTAAAATTGATAACGAGGGGCTCAATATTTTTAGGATCATCCTTGCAAGAAGACGTTGCTAAAACACAGAGTCCTATCGCTGCAATCGATGCGATTCTGAAAAACGGACGTGTCATTATGCGAGCGGCGTTTTAGGCTTATAATAGAACATGAAATAGAGGCCAATAATCACAAAAGGAATACTTAAAAGTTGACCGGTATTCAATCCCATCATTGTAAAATATTCTTCCCCTTGTGGCTCCTTTACGAATTCGACAAAGAATCGAATCGTCCAAAGTAGCACTAAAAACAATCCAAATAGAAAGCCTTGTTGTTCACTTTTTTTGGTCTTCCAATAAAAATAGAAAAGTATGAGAAACACAAAAACGTAACAAAATGACTCATAGAGTTGTGCCGGATGTCTCGCAAAATCTTCACCATTTTGTTTAAAAATAACACCAAAATCAGTTCCAGTGGGTTTGCCGACAATTTCAGAATTTATAAAATTCCCGATTCTCACGAACACTGCACCCGACGCTACCGGAATGACAACCCTATCTAAAATCCAAAGGACTGATTTATGCAAAACCTTTTTATTGTAAAGGTACATCGATAGAATCATCCCTAAAGCCGCGCCATGACTTGCCAGACCTTGAAATCCTGTAAAATGCACTCCATTTTGGAAGCTGAATGGTAAAAAGATGCTAAAAAAATCTTCTTGAAATAACTCTGGTTGGTAGAAAATTACGTGCCCTAAACGAGCCCCAATCATAATACCAAGTACCGAATAGATGAATAACGAATCGAGAGATTCTTCACTCTGGCCTTCATTAGTAAAGATTTTTTTCATAATGAAAAAACCTAAAATAAAAGCCACAATCCACATCATACTATAATAGTGAAGCGTAAAAAAACCTAAAACATCAATCCCTTTTGAAGGATCCCAAACAAATTTCAGAAAGTACATTTAATAACCTATTTTGAGGGTAAATATACCATTTTGAAACTTACTTTTTGTTATGCTTCTTATAAATTAATAGGAGGCCAGAAGGTCAGCGATTCTCTATATCAGGATAAAATTTGAATTTGTAACTGACGAATCGTATGGCATTATTGTAGCGAATAGGCTATAATCTATTTAAATCTTTAACGATCTTCCGGTTCCGGGACCGGATCATAACCACTGCGACCCCAAGGATGGCAGCTAAAAATTCTGCGGATTGCTAGCCATCCGCCTTTAAAGAACCCATGTATTTCCAAAGCTTCTTTGGCATATTGTGAGCAGGTCGGTTGAAATCGGCAAGAAGCAGGGGTCCAAGACGAAATGAACAATTGATAAAACTTAATCAAAAAGATAAATGGATATGCTAAAATCTTTTTCATAGCTCATTAATTAACCCAAAAAGACGTTATGAAAGGCTAAATGTTGTCCCTTCTTTGCCATCGTTGAGTTGAATGCCTTTAGATGACAATTCATCTCGTATCTTATCCGATAATGAAAAATCTTTATTTGCTCTTGCATCTTGTCGCAGTTGTATCAATAGTTCAACGGCGGATGTTAATTTATCAGTGGTCGATTCTGCCGCTTTGGTAACGTTTACAAGCCCCAAGATATCATAAGCAAAATCATGAATGGTGCGTTTTAATAAGGCTAAATCATCTGAAGTTATAGAGGCACTGCCTTCCTTCAATTGATTGATATATTTTACCGCTTCAAATAAATTCGCAATGACCATCGGTGTGTTAAAGTCGTCATTCATTGCATCATAACAACCTTGTGTCCATTCGGATATATTGAACGTTGAAGTTGTGGTGGTCTTTAGCTCGTCTAGCATATTAATGGCATCCATCAAGCGATAAAATCCTTTCTCACTAGCTAAAAGGCCGGTATTTGTGAAATCTAGAACACTTCGGTAGTTGGCTTGAAGCATAAAAAATCGAGCAACTGTTGGCGCAAAAGCTTTAGTGATATGTTCATTGTCCCCAGAAAAGATCTCATTTGGCAGAATAAAATTGCCAGTAGATTTTGCCATCTTTTTACCGTTCATGATCAACATATTGGCGTGCATCCAATAATTGACGGGGGTTTTGCCATTACACGCTTCTCCTTGTGCTATTTCGCATTCATGATGCGGAAATTTCAAGTCCATACCGCCACCATGTATGTCAAAATGCTCGCCTAGGTATTTGGTGCTCATGGCAGTACATTCCAAATGCCAGCCCGGAAAACCATCGCTCCAAGGCGAAGGCCAGCGCATAATATGTTGCGGTTCGGCTTTTTTCCATAACGCAAAGTCTTGCGGATTTTTTTTATCGCTTTGACCATCCAATTCACGTGAATTGTGCATCAGGTCTTCAACATTCCGTTTACTTAAAATGCCATATTGTTTGGTTTCGTTATACTTTAATACATCAAAATACACGGAACCGTTAATTTCATATGCCAAGCCCTTATCCAGTATGGTCTTGATGATTTCAATTTGTTCAATAATATGTCCTGTAGCTGTAGGCTCAATGCTCGGTGGTAAAAAGTTGAACGCATTCAAGATGTTATGAAAATCAACAGTGTAGCGTTGGACGACTTCCATAGGTTCAATTTCTTCCAACCGTGCTTTTTTGGCAATGCGGTCTTCTCCTACATCGGCATCATTTTCCAAATGTCCAGCATCGGTGATATTTCGTACAAACCTGACTTTGTACCCCAAATGTTTTAAATAACGGAAGATCACATCAAATGACATAAACGTTCTGACATTTCCCAAATGCACGTTACTGTAAACCGTAGGGCCACAAACATACATGCCCACATATCCTTCATGAATAGACTTAAAAGGTTCTTTTGTTCCGCTTAAGGAATTGTAGATAGTGATGTTATGTTGATTGTATAAATGCATTATTGATAATGGTTGTTAAGTTGAGAGTTGTTTAGTTGTACTTATTTAAAGCGTATGTCAGTTTTATTAATTCTATTTGAGAAAATGGTTTCGTAACGCATTCATTTTGTTTGTGATAGATTCTATTTCTGTTCTAAATGATAGATGGTCTTATTCAGTTATAAAATCTAGTTCATTATGAATTATAGTTTGATTTAGCAGTGTAACAGAGCAACTATATGCCATGGTCATAAAATGAGCCTTATCTTTTAAAGTGTGTCTTGCAGATCCTTCTGCAAAATTAGAAGAAATCGAAACGGAGCCTCTTTTCATTTGTGAAGTCAACCCAAATTTTTCTTCAGACCGGAATAAATCGATCGGTTTATAAGTTTGTACAGCCAACTTAATAGCCTCTTTCCAAACGTCAAGTTTCTCAAAAGAAAAAATGTGCATAATGGTTAACTATTTAAATGGGAATTTGCCAATGGAAAATTAATTAATATTTTGATTGAGAATTCCATGACTATACAGCTCACAACTCAACAAAAAACAGTGTTAAAACGACGTATCCAATTTGATATAATCGAGAAATTCACGTTTCATATCTTTTTCCTTAAATTTCCCTCCAAATTCTGAAGTCACCGTACTGCTATCGACGTCTCTAATTCCGCGGGAATTGACGCATAAGTGTTTAGCATCGATAACACAGGCCACGTCGTCCGTATTAAGTACTTCCTGTAATTCCTTAACGATTTGAATTGTCAAACGCTCTTGTACTTGTGGCCGCTTAGCATAATAATCAACGATTCGATTCATTTTTGATAGTCCCACAACAGTGCCATTGGAAATATAGGCCACGTGCGCTTTTCCGACGATAGGAAGCAAATGGTGTTCGCATGTGGAATAAACAGTAATATTTTTCTCTACCAACATTTCACCATACTTGTACTTATTATCAAAGGTAGAGGCTGATGGTTTTTTAGAAGGATCAAGTCCTCCAAATATTTCTTTCACGAACATTTTGGCGACTCGTAAAGGTGTTCCTTTTAGGCTATCATCGGTAAGATCAAGTCCCAACGTCTCCATGATATGCTTTACATCTTCCTTAATGCTGTCAATTTTATCGTCTTGGGATAAAACAAAAGCATCTTTTCGCATGGGTGTGTCGAAAGAGGTGCCAATGTGGTTATCTCCCATAGATTCGAAGTCTTTTGTAGTGTTGTCTAGTTTCATTCTAATGGTATACTGATTGTGCTGCAAATTAAACAGATGACAAAGATAAACAATATTACTGTGTCCGTGTAGGCATAAATTGTCATTCGTATGAATTCTGATATTAAATTCATTGGAAAATTAACATTCATTTTCTTAAAAAATTCTTAAATTTCAAGCCCTATAGAATTTAAATCAAAGCAATGAGAATAAATATAAGTTTGGTGATGGCCATTATTTTAGGGGTCATATCGATTAATGGAGCGATAGCTCAAAATAAGGAGGCGGTACTCCAATCTTCACAAAAGGTAACTTATAATGATAACATTACGTTGCCACTATCTGCCAAAGAAAATGCACAGATCAAGGAAGTTTATGGCGTTTATTCAGAAAACGATGTTATGAATAGACCACAGCGTTTAAAGGATATAAAGAATATTTTGAGAAATAGGGTTGAGGTTATAGATGCCGGGATGAAAGATTTGAGTGGTCTACCTAAACTCTCTGAAGTTGAATTATTCAATGATTTAGTATCGACTATGACGCGCGATCTAGTTTTCAGTCCTAACGATTTTAATCCATTGAAATACAAATTTAATTTTTACAGTCGAGATACTACCAAATATTACTGGGTTGATAACACATCGTTTTTAATTAAAATTAAACCCCAACATCAACAGAACTAAATTAGCGCAATGAAATATTTTTCCCTCACACTATTATCTTTTTTTGCTTGTCTTAATGTACTTTCACAAGATGTTTTTATGCAAAATGGGCTTGTAACGCAATGTTCAGGTACCTTTTATGATTCTTTTGGCCCAGGGGCTAACTATGTAAACAATGAAAATTTTGTACTTACGATTTGTCCACCTGATGCAGGAGATATAATTCAGTTAAATTTTACTGCCTTCAGTACACAATTAGGTGGTGATATCATGACTATTTATGATGGGGATGATACTTCAGCTCCGTCTCTAGGATCCTTTTCTGGCGGATTAGTGGCGAGTCCTGGTTTAATCAGAGCTTCAGATGCCAACCCGACAGGATGCTTAACAATTCAGTGGGTTTCCAACGCGACTTTTGGCGGTCCTGGTTGGGAGGCTGATATCTCATGTTTTACACCTTGTCAAACCATCGTTGGGAGTATCGATAGCACGGTGCCTGTACTTGATGCAGGAAGTTCGGTTGTCAATGCAGATATTGATGAAGTTATAACTTTTAATGGTAGTGCAACCTTCTCATCTTCTGGAGCTGGCGCAACCTACACCTGGGATTTTGGTGATGGAACTACTGCGACAGGAACGACTGTAACGCATTCTTACCCAGCATCGGGGGTGTATATAGTCACATTAGTCGTTACTGATACAAATCCGAATGGATGCACGAGTGCCACAGAACGTATTTCTGCACTTATTGGGGCATCTGGTCCAGGAAATCCTTTTGTGGATGCTGGTGAAGACATTGTTATTGACTGTGCGAACACGTGCACAAATATCACAGCGAACTTTTTGCAAATTGGAGAAACCAATACCTATACGGTGTCACAAATTCCATTTGTTCCTCCATTCCCATTTCAGGGATTAACTAATTCTTTGAATCCAAATCAGGATGACAGATGGTCTAATGTTGAGAGTTTACCTTTTGATTTCTGTTTTTTTAACGCTATTGAGACGCAATTTCAAATTGGTTCAAACGGTGTCATTAGATTTGATGTCGATGCTGGAGACACCACTAACGATTGGGATTTCAACCAAAATTTACCGAACAACACTGTGGAGGCATTGGCAGAAGGTAATGTATTTACCCCATGTCATGATATTGATCCGTCTGTTGGAACAAGTGAACAAATAGGATGGGAAATTATTGGAACATCACCTAATCGTGTGTTAGCGGTTTCCTTTTATAATGTACCAATGTTTTCTTGTAGTAGCAATATAGCAACCCATATGGCAGTTTTTTACGAAACAACCAATGTCATTGATATTTATATTAAAGATAAACCAACATGCGGTTGGAACGATGCTAGTGCAGTTGTAGGTATCCAAAATGATGCGGGTACGACGGCATTTGTTCCACCTGGAAGAAATACGTCTGATTCACCATGGACCACAACTGATGAAGCTTGGCGTTTTACACCAGCAGGACCGAGTATTATTGACTTTTCATGGTTAGATGCAAGTGGCACCGTTATTGGCACAACACCTACTTTAAATGTTTGTCCAACAGATCCAACGACGTACACTGCCCAAGTGATTTATACAAATTGTAACGGTGATGTCGTAACACTTACTGATGATGTCACTGTGAGTAAAGATGTGCCATTTTCTGTTGACCTTGGTCCCGATCAAGATCTTTGCGAAGGTGATGCTGATGTTGTTCTTAATGGGGATATTGGTTCTTCAACGGCGACCTATCAATGGGCTTTGGGTACTGGAGACTTACCCGGAGAAACAAATCCAACCTTAACGGTATCATCTCCAAATTCAGGGGAATATACTGTGACCGTTACCGACCAGAGTTGTTCGTTGTCAGAATCTGTCATTGTTACCTATTTCTCAAATCCCCTAATAAATGCAATATCAGATTATATACTTTGTGATGATGCAATTGTGGATGGTTTCACCGAATTTGATCTATCCACCAAAGATATAGAAGTTATAGGTGGTCAAACAGATGTCAACATTTCGTATCATATAAGTCAAGAAGATGCTGATAGTGGAGATAGTCCTTTACCTACGTTTTTTACAAATACTGAAGATTCACAAACTATTTTCGTTCGAATTGAGAATAGCAACAACGAACCATGCTACGTTACGACTAGTTTTCAGTTGATTGTCAGTTCAGGAATTGTTTTGGTACAACCGGATGACTTGGAAGCATGTGATGATTTGGGCAATGACGGTTTTGCACAATTTGATTTGATATCGCAATCTGCTATTATTTTAAGTGGATTGACCGATGTTAGTATTTCATATCATTTGTCACAGGAAGATGCCAATAGCAATTTGGCGCCACTATCAAGTCCTTATACCAATATCATAAATCCACAGATGATTTATGTGCGCGTTCAAAATGATTTTAATACACTTTGCTTTAGTACGATCTCATTTTCTCTTATTACAAACCCAGTTCCAGCCGTTACGACCATTTTGCCGCTCAAGGAATGTGACATAAACGGTACGGGATTCACGGAATTTATGTTAGAAGAGGCAACTGCTAGCCTCCTTAACGGACAGACAGGAATCGAAGTGAGTTATCATATAACACTTGCTGATGCGCAAGCGGGATCAGACGCAATTACAGATCCTTATACAAATATCTCTAGTCCACAAACGATCTATGCGAGGCTTGAAAACACCTTGACGGGATGTGTTAGCACGACCGTTTTGGAGCTCGAAGTAACTCCGACGCCTATCGCCAACATGCCTAACCCGTTCGAAGTTTGTGATGACGATACGGACGGTTTTGCCGAGTTTAACCTTGCCTCTAAGGATGCTGAAATTATTAACGGTCAGACAGGTATGGTGGTTAGTTATCACCTGACGCAGGCAGATGCAGAGACTGGTTCGGACATTCTTGCGAACTTTTATACTAACGTTACGGCGAACAACCAGGTAGTTTTTGCTAGGTTGGAGGATACGGCAACGGGCTGTTACGACACGACGGCTCTGGATCTCGTGGTCAACCCGCTGCCTTCAACGGTGACTGTCCCGGACTACGCGCTATGCGACGAGAACAGCCCGGGCGACGGGAGGGAGGTCTTCGACCTCTCCTCCAGGGATGCGGGGATCATCGGCTCACAGCCGAACGTGGGTGTTACCTACCACAGCTCGCAGTCGGACGCCGAGTCCGGCACTGGGGCCTTGG
>JBBSOJ010000147.1:0-8042 GCA_038259855.1 Flavobacteriales bacterium | reverse complement strand
TGGAAGCGAGACAAATTTCCATTTATTGTCATGGCTATATTCATAAAGGCTCGTGTTTTCAAACTCCCAATCCTGCCTCCAATGCTTTACAATCATCTTATTATTTGGGGGACCGACAATCAATAAATGTTGCATCACAATATTATCGTCGGTATCCTCCACCAATTGAACCCATTCGGTTCCTTCCTCGCGTTTTGTCTTAGATGGAACGTAAGTAGAATCATCAGCATATTCAAAAGTTTCGGCAAAATTGAACGTCACATCATAGCAACCACACATGTCCTTTATGGCTTTTTGATCTTGGACTTTTTTGTTTTGAGCCGCTATTTGGCTAGTAAAAGCCATTGAGAAAACGGCTAAAAGGGCTAATCTTTTCATTATTAAAGTTTTGAATTTGTTGCTTTAAAATAATTATAAATTTATCTATTCTTATTTAGATTGAATAAGAATAACATTTTATATTTGCCACAAATTTATCAAGAATGAGTCTAAATAAAAATAATTTTTCACTTTTTTTTCTTCTTTTTTTGACAGTTACTGTTTTTTCTCAAGAAAGAGTATCTGACTCCACTAAAACAGAAACATTAGGAGAGGTTATTATCAGTGCAACGCGCACTCTACGGCAATTGTCATCCTTACCACTGCCTGCGCAATTAGTCTCAAAAAAGGAAATTCAGGCAGTAAATTCTTTACGATTGAGTGATATTTTAAACGAACAGACCGGCTTGATTACGGTTCCAGATTTTGGAGGCGGTGAAGGCATTCAGCTTCAAGGATTGGATTCTCAATATACCCTGATTCTGATAGATGGGGTTCCATTGATTGGTCGTTCAGCTGGCACTTTGGACATCAGTAGAATTACGGTGGGAAACATCAAACAGATAGAAATCGTTAAAGGTGCATCGTCTAGTTTGTATGGTAGTGAAGCACTTGGCGGCGTCATAAATATCATCACCGACACTCCAAAACACGGTACACACGGCAGTATCAATTCTCGCGTTGGAAGTTTTGAGACCTATGATACCAGCGCCGAAATTGGCTATAAGAAGAACAAAATTTCAATTAACGCTTTTATAAACAATTTTCGAAGCGATGGCTACGATTTAAATGATACCGATGCGCTCAATACCGTTGAACCTTTCGAAAATTATACGTTCAACACAAAATTGACCTATGACTTCAATGACAAAACCCATCTATTTGTTTCTGGACGCTATTTTACCCAAGGCCAAGAGTACGCTGCTTCTGGAGATTTACGTGGTGAAAGTAGCCTACGAGAATGGAACACACAGGCAAAATTGAGTCATTCTTATAATGATAAATGGCAAAGTGATGTTGAATTTTATGCCACCCGATATAAGGCGGATGAATTTTTGGATACAGAAGATAATTTTCGCTTTAGCGCAAGTGACTTTAATCAATTACTAATTCGGCCAGAAGTAAGGGCTACCTATAACCCAACTGACAAAAGTGCCTTCATTGCTGGTGTGGGCTGGAATCATGAGACACTTGTAAGAACTGATTTTTCCAGCAAACCAGAATTCAATTCCCCTTATGCTTTTGTACAATATGACACAAATCCAACGGAAAAATTAAACGTAATTCTAGGTGCCCGTTTTGACAATCACAGCGAGTACGAATCGCAATTCAGCCCTAAAGTGGCCTTGCGTTACGAGCTGTCCGAAAAGTTGGCCGTCAAAGGCTCTGTAGGGTATGGTTTCAAAGCACCTGATTTTAGACAGCTTTATTTTGATTTTTCTAATGGCACCGTGGGCTATACCGTTCTTGGTTATAATGCGGTACCTACCAGAATTGCAGAATTGCAACAATCTGGAGACATCGTGAATCTTTTTGTACCACTAACAGATTTTGAGGGTCAATTGAACGCGGAAAATTCCATTGGTTTTAATATAGGGGCAGATTACAACCCGATTTCTTCTCTTAAAATCAATCTGAATATCTTCAGAAACAACATCAATGATTTAATTGATACCCGCATCATCGCCAATAAGATCAATGGGCAAAATGTGTTTAGTTATTACAATGTCAATGAAGTCTATACGCAAGGATTGGAGTTTAACAGTACGTTGAATCTGACAACAGAGTTAAAGATTTCTGGAGGCTATCAGTTATTGTTTGCAAAGGATAAAACTGCAGAAGATGCTTTTGAGAATGGCCTTGTCTTTGCTCGAGAGACACCGAGCTCGCCTTCGATACAACTGGAAAAGGATGATTATTTCGGATTGTACAATAGATCACGACACATGGCTAATTTCAAAGTATTTTACGACCTCATCGATTGGGGAATGGACGCGAATATACGAGGAACCTATCGCAGCAACTATGGGCTTTTTGACACCAACGGCAACACTTATTTAGATCGTTATGATGATTATGTCGATGGGTATGCCATTTGGGATATTGCCATTAATAAAACCATTTATAAAAATTACAGATTCGGCCTTGGGATTGACAATCTATTTGCCTTTACCGACACCCAGAACATCAGTAATATTCCCGGTCGCATTCTTTACGGAAGTCTTAATATTCAATTTTAATAATTATAAACACCTATTATGAAAACAATCAAATTTTTAACATTATCAGTACTTTTTATCGGATTTACATCATGTAGCGAGGATGAGGATGATTCTTCCACTCCACTTTTGGAATTAGAATCGCAAACAATCACCAACCTATATGCACCACAGATCGGAGGCCAAGGCCAAGGTGATATCTCGGGAGAATTCACGAAATTCAATTTCGCAACAGGACAATCCACAACTAGTGAAACCGAGTGGGACATAGCCTTTAGAGGCTCAACCATTATTGTAAATGGCGGTGTCAGTCTTGGGACCAATGATGAACCTGCCCGAACAGGAAACGCCGCAGCGTATCTGGAAACCGGAACTTTTACCAATATCAGTGCGGTCAACCCTGTACTTTTTGAACAGGATTCTGACACTGGCTATGCCATTCCGAGTGGCGGTGGTAACGGATGGTATAATTATAATCCATCCCTAAATCAAATTGATCCAATTCCTGGGAAAGTTTTGGTGTTCCGAACACATGATGGCACATATGCAAAGGTGGAAATATTGAGCTATTACAAAGATTTTGATAGTTCAGTTGGTGCCAATGCTCGGTATTATACGTTCAACTATGTCTATCAGCCTAACGAAGGCGTTACCACTTTTTAGGAAAAATTAAATCCTTCATTTGTAAAAAGCCACTTCTTTAAGTGGCTTTTATTTTTAATCAATCTAAATTCAAATAACTGTAATTCAGTTATTTATATTGCTTCTAAAGGTTGGTGTAGGTATATTACATATTAATTACAAAAGGAAATATCATGGCCATACATTTAGGAAATAGTTGTTCAAATTGTAAAAATCTTTTGGCAACACAGGTATGTAAAAAACATGGTGTTAGTGTTAATTCAAGCTACACCTGTGATAATTTTGAAATGAAAGCAGCCCTTAAAAATGAGGCGAATTGCATTAACTGTTCAAGATACGAAACGGTGACTTGCGCCAACCCGAAGAAAGCGGCACCTGGCATGCTGTGCTCCCATTGGGCGCCATTTAACGCAACGGCGTAGAGTGACATGCAAATTAGATACTACATGATATAACTTATTAAGTGCAAAAAGAAAACCCCTCTTTGAGTTAAGAGGGGCTTTCTTTTTGGAATTTAAATTCTAGAATTCATGCAGCGATGTTACAAGCTTTTTCGTGAATATCTTTAAATCTCAAGGACATGATCTTTAAGATTAATTGACAGTTGCATGTCTCACGGTTATAAAGAACACCATTTTCTAATGACGCTTTCTAACTAATCTATTTTAATAAACCAATTGATACTCAACCAAAATCTACTGCTAGAGCTATCATTAAGGAAGGAGCTCAAACGGTAATCCAATCCACCTTCCAGTTTATTATCATCATTAAAACTATATCCGAGCAAGGGTACAAGTCGCACTTCTAAATCGTAATCTTTAGCTTGAAATTGATTCAAATATTCATGATTAATTTTTACGTAAAATTCTTTAGGATCTACAGACTGACCATTTAAGGGGAATTCTGTAGTCAATCGGTATCTCACCCTAAATTCCATAGAGGTGTTGGGCTCAAAAGTCTGATCTGTAGAAAACCGATGTGCCAAACGCATGGATGTATAGCGTTTGGTAAGGGTGAATTGCTGGATCAAGCGGTGCACTATCTCGCCATCAACCAACCGTAATGTATACCCCGCGGAAATGGCATTGTTCAACCCTACTTTTTTGGAAGTTATTGCGGTAAAATCAGTCAAAACATAGTGATAATCGAATTCTGACTTTTCGCTAAATAATCCCTCGATTAGGACTTGTCTTGATTCTACTTTGAAGTTTTGGCTCCACCCTTCGGAAATTCGCTTATTGATGTTAATCGATGGCAACAAACCCGCCTCAAAATTCGACTGTCCCAACGCCACTGACAGGCAGGAGATCACACTTAAAATAGACAAAAAACATTTCATCTTTAAAACTGTAAATTGTCTATATTTCGAAATATAATTTTGGCTTTTTGCATGAAGTCTCCATCACCGCTAAACAAAAATTCATAAAGTTCCACAGAATCATCTGTAACCCCTTTCAGAATTATTTCGTAATTATGACTGGTATCTGTAACCTTGAATTTGTCTTTAGAAATGCTGATCAATGTTTTTTCATCTCCCAAAAATTGAATCTGAACTTTCCTTACATCATACTTTGTAAAAACAGCTTCCAAATGTTTCGCCATTCTTTGTCTTACATCATCTGCAACATGCTTCCAAGGGATTTCAATTTCTATGTCTTCAACTGTTCCTAAAGTATCAAATTCGACGCTAATATTTCGTCGTTCAAATTTTGATTTTGCTTCGATGGAAGATGTGTTGATGCCTTTTTCTAAATACCATTTGATTTTGCCTTCCAAAGACAATTTTTCTACAAAACGAATGGCCTTTTCAGATACGTTTTCAATCTTCAGACGTGATTCATGCTCATATTTATCTTGTCCATTTGCTGAAAATACAGTTAACAAGAGCACTGTGCAAATTGAGAAAACAGCATGTTTCATAATTAAAAATTTACAAACGTCATAATATTGAGTTGATCTCTACTGCTAGTTTCAAAAAATTGGTTCATATATCCCAATTCAACTCTTACAGCATCACTAAATTTGTAACCTATACCTCCATACAATCTATTGCGATCAAATATAGAACTGTCTGTATTAAGAAACACTTCATTATAAGCTGAAAGATACCAAGGTTGTCCTTCCTCTTTACTCAACGGGACATTGATATTCAGAAAATATCGGAATCGTAATCGAAAATCATTTTCAATGAATCGTTGCTCAAACCGATAGCGATGTTGTATCGCCATTGTTTTATAATCTTGTTTCGTGATGATTTGTTGATAGATTCTATGTTCATTCACTTGGAATTTATCGT
Organism: Flavobacteriales bacterium; assembly: GCA_038259855.1. Taxonomy (GTDB): domain Bacteria; phylum Bacteroidota; class Bacteroidia; order Flavobacteriales; family Flavobacteriaceae; genus JBPOFM01. Next base: position 2,567 of record JBBSOJ010000147.1, on the reverse strand, counting down.
CAGTAGTTTCACGATAATTTTCAGAAAGAATGTAACCGTATCCCATCAAAACGTTGGTCTGATCGGTGAGATTATAACCCAAGCCTGTTCGCAATAGTAACTGCTCTAAATCGCCGATAGCATCGTAATTCCTATACTGGACTTCATGGTGGAGATTCCATTTTTCATTGATTTGTTTGTTCCCAAAATAAATCATCCAATTGCCAAAATTACTGTCTTGTGCTGTGATAGTCGACGATGCGAATATCAGCGCCACCAGAGCAATCACTTTAAATACACTACTTCTTAATGCAGTCATTTACTGTGTTTTCAGGATTAGTAAAACTCAACCTCTCCCGAATTAATATCGTACATCGCACCAATTATTTTAATTTCGCCATTAGCTTCCATTTCTGTCAGTATAGGGCTTTCGGCATGAATTCTATCAATCGTCAGATGCACATTTTTTTTAGATACATTATCCACAAATTCTGAATTCTGTGAATTTCTTTTGCTGACATCTTGTGGTTCAGTAACCGCCTTAACAGCTGGTGTTATTTTTTCGATCAGCTTAGTCAGATTACCCATTTTTGCATCATCACAGGCACCTTTGATGGCGCCACAACTGGTGTGACCCAAGACGACGATCAATTTGGTACCCGCTAACTTACAGGCAAACTCCATACTTCCCAAAATATCTTCATTTACAAAATTTCCAGCGATACGAACACTAAATATATCACCTAGCCCTTGGTCAAAAACCAATTCTGCCGACACTCTAGAGTCGATGCAGCTTAAAATGGTTGCAAACGGAAATTGTCCGTCGCTCGTATCATTGACCTGCTCCAATAAATTTCTATTGGCTTTAAGATTATTTTGAAACCGCTGGTTACCTTCCTGTAAATAATCTATTGCCATTTGAGGTGTCATGGTTGCCTGGGTTGCTCTTGTATGTGCTTTCATATGTAATGTTTGTGTTTTATAATTTTTAAAAATATGATGTTAGTCGCTTCCGTTTAAGATTGATTTGTTGATTGACTTCAACACATATTTATTCTTTTCAATTTGATTTGTCTTTTTGAAAACAACTATCTACCTTATTTTGATTTATCCTAAAGTAATAAAATACTGCGAATAAGACTTATAGGCTTTAAAAAAGTAGGCTCAATGAATAGACGTCTATACTAGTAAGGATTTATGAACGTTTTCATCTTAATGAGAATGAGGTTTCTTTTCAAAATCCTTATGCTGGGTGTTAAAGATGCGTCAGTTAGCTTAAGCTAATGTCTGATTTTGGCCGATCGTTAAAAAACTCAAGATAACTAGTTGGGTTTTCCACCACGCCTCGCTTTGAAATTAATTTTATATCAATATTTCTATCCTTTGCTTTTACAGAGAAATCTTCAAAAATCTCTATGATATCGTAGTCTAAATATCTGGTTTTCAGTAAATCAATTTCCAAATTTGCATCGTTTGGAACGCTGTCCAATTCTTTTAGTATAGCACCTTTATTAAAAAAAGTAACCTCTTCGGCAAGTGACATTCTCACATTGCTCTTTCCTTCGATGGAATCTTCAACGTGAAGAAAGTGTGAATTTTGATAACTCTTAACAAGAATCACAACGATGCCTACACCTAATCCAAGACCTATACCATAAAGTAAATCGATAAATACAATTCCTAAAACGGTTACCGTAAATGGTATGAACTGTTTCCACCCTAATTTATACATCTTTATAAATAGTGCTGGCTTTGCCAATTTATAGCCAACAAGCAATAAGATCGCTGCCAACACAGACAAAGGAATCATATTGAGTAGTGTTGGTATTAAGATTACAGAAATAAGTATTAAAAAACCATGAAAAATGGCAGATAATTTAGATCGACCACCCGATTGAATGTTAGCAGAACTTCTCACAATGACCTGGGTTATCGGAAGACCACCGACAAGACCTGATAAAATATTACCGGTACCTTGTGCCAACAACTCTCTGTTTGTTGGTGTGACATTTTTATGTGGATCAAGCTTATCAGTGGCTTCGACACATAATAGAGTCTCTAAACTAGCCACCAATGCGATCGTAAACGCCACAACCCAGACGGCAGGATTTGTTATAACGCTAAAATTTGGAAAACTAAATTGTCCGATAAATGAACTCACATCTTCAGGAATTGGCACTGATACCAAATGCGATTGTGCAATGGACAACGTTTCATTCGATTTAGTAAGTACATAAAATACAATCCCTATAACAACAGCCACCAAAGGCCCCTGTATTATTTGAAAAACCTTTCCTTTCTTTGACAATACGCGATCCCATAATAGGAGAATAGCGAGACCAATAGTACCGATTACAAGCGATCCCGGCGTAATATAGTCAAACATTTTAATCAATTCTGAAAACGTATTTTCACCGTCCATTTGAAAAAACGCCCAATCCGCAACGGGATCTGCATCATACCCGAAAAAATGTGGAATCTGTTTTAGAATAATGATAATTCCAATACCTGTAAGCATCCCTTTTATTACGGACGATGGAAAGTAGTAGCCTATAATACCAGCTTTTAAAATACCAAATACCAATTGA
>JBBSOJ010000146.1:0-8111 GCA_038259855.1 Flavobacteriales bacterium | reverse complement strand
GAAGAATTGATTCGCCATGTCGAACATATCATTTCTTCCAACGTTCATCCTTAAATTTAGTTCCATGTCTCTTAAAAATGTACGATTAGAAGTCATGCAGCATCTGGAAAAAGATGTCGATGACTTGATAGAAAAATATTTGATTCCTGTTGACAAAATCTGGCAACCTACGGACTTTTTACCAAATTCAGAAAGTGATACATTCTTTGATGAAGTAGCGGAAATACGTGAGCTATCCAAAGAATTACCTTATGATTTTTGGGTCGTATTGGTTGGAGATATGATTACAGAAGAAGCTTTACCAACCTACGAATCATGGTTAATGGACGTGGAAGGCGTGGATCAAGTGGGCAGAAATTCTTGGGGTAAATGGGTTCGCCACTGGACGGCTGAAGAAAACCGTCACGGCGATGTATTGAATAAATACCTCTATTTATCTGGCCGCGTGAACATGAAGGAAATCGAAAAGACCACACAGCATCTTATTGCCGATGGTTTTGACATCGGTACGGACAGAGATCCTTATAAGAACTTCGTATATACAAGTTTTCAAGAATTGGCAACCTACATTTCCCACAATCGCGTAGCCAAAATGGCAAAGGAAAAAGGCAATAAGCAATTGTTTAAAATGTGCAATATCATTTCTGGCGATGAAATGAGACACCACCATGCCTATTCAGAATTTGTGGAGCGTATTTTTGCAGTGGATCCCAACCAAATGATGTTGGCATTTCAAACGATGATGAAACAAAAGATTACGATGCCAGCTCATTTCTTAAGAGAATCAGGCGATAAGATCAGTACGGCTTTTGAAGAGTTTTCCAACACAGCACAGCGTATTGGTGTGTATACCTCGGCAGATTATGTTGATATTCTTGAAAAACTAATCAATCGCTGGGAAATTGGAAATATCAATAACCTTTCAGATGAAGCTGAAAAAGCTCGTGATTATCTTATGAAACTTCCAGACCGAATGAAACGATTGGCAGACCGTATGAAAATTCCTGAAAACTCATATCAGTTCAAGTGGGTACAGCCTGCAATATTAAAATAATAAACAAGGTTTTTACATTATAATTCCTCTCAAAAATGAGAGGAATTTTTATTTTTATGACATGAAAGTTCAAGAATCACAAATTACAAAAACCATCAATTTTGTTAAAGAACACTTGCAAAATGCGGAAGGAGGACACGATTGGTTCCATATTGAACGTGTTTATAAAAACGCCCTTCTGATTGCAAAAAGTGAAGAGGTTGATGTTTTCGTAGTACAACTTGGCGCGTTGCTACATGATATTGCCGATAGTAAATTCCATAGTGGAGATGAATCGATAGGACCAAAAACAGCTCGGGAATTTTTATTGAACAGCAATGTTGATTCTGCAATTATTGAACACGTCATCAAGATTATTGAAAATATTTCTTTCAAAGGTGGTCACGAAGCGCAAAAGTTTAAATCTAAAGAATTGGATGTTGTTCAGGATGCCGATAGATTGGATGCCCTTGGAGCGATCGGAATTGCCAGAACCTTTAATTATGGAGGGTTTAAAAATAGAATCCTATTTGATCCTTCCATAAAACCAAATCTCAATATGTCAAAAGAAGAATATAAAACTTCTAATGCTCCAACCATCAATCATTTTTATGAAAAACTACTCCTATTAAAAGACAGGATGAATACAAAAACTGGAGCACAAATTGCTGAAAAGCGACATCGGTTTATGGAATTTTATCTTGAGCAATTTTATGATGAGTGGGATGGAAATAAATAGTTCACTGCACCATTTGTTTCATTGTATTTCTATAGGTCGAAGCGCTCTGGCCAGTGAATTCATTAAATAGTTTATTAAAGTGAGAAAAGTTATTGAAACCACAGTCAAAACAAATATCTGTGATGGTCATTTGGCTTTCAGATAATAGTTTGGTGGCATGCACCACGCGATATTCATTGACCAGTTTGGTAAATGTCTTACCAGTAGCTTTTTTAAAATATCTACAAAATGCAGGGACTGTCATGCTTACTTTATCTGCAATCTCATCAAGACTTATATGGTTCTTAAAATTAGTATTGATGTGCTTGTACACAATATCAATCTTAGCGCTATCTTGAAGTTTGGTCTCGAAGGCGTAACCATCAGCATTCAATAAACTATAATCTTCAGACCTTGCCAAATCATTCAAAATATCTAAAAGCTTGATGATTCTTTCAAACCCATCATAATCTACAAGCCGTTCAATTTTTGGCCCAACAACCTTCTTCGTTTCTGGTTTAAATAAAATTCCCATTTTCCCTCTTTCGAATAATTGAAGAATGTCATAAGCTTCTGGAGTTTCGAAAAAAGTCGCCCCTAGGAAATCAGGTTTAAATTGTATCAAAGTTTCAGAGCCACTGCTAGTCAATCGGTCGGTAAAACCATTATGAGGCAAATTAGAACCCAACAGAATCAATTGGCTATTATTAAAATAGGAAAGATGGTTCCCAATATGGCGCTTGCCCTGACCTTTATTGACATAGACCAATTCAATTTCAGGATGAAAATGCCAAAAAGCGGCATTTTTTCGGATGATTTCGGTGTCCGTATGTTTCTTTACCAATAGCGAACTACCAAAACTTGGACTTACTTTTTCAAATGCTGGTTTTAGTTGTAGCATTGGTTGCTGTTTTATTCAAAATTAGCATACTTATCAAAGCTATTTGTGTACAAATTTATCACTTTTATATACTATATTAACAATTTTAAATAATATAATATTAATTACGGTTAATTTTACATATAAAATTGATAAGTACGTTGTTTTTTAAGACTGTTCTTAAGCATAAGTTTGTAACATAATTCTTCAAACAAGCAACTCATGAAAAAGACACTCAAACACACATTAGTAGTGATGGCCATGCTTGGAACGATTACAGGGTATGCCAATCTCACTCCTTCAGTTCCACTTCATGATAATGTAAAGACAACAATCATCAGGCTTGACAATGTTAAGGTTGGTCAACGCTTAATGATTAAAAGTATAACAGGAACCATTCTATATAAAGAATCAATTAACAAAACTGGAGATTATAATAAGGAATTTGATCTTACCTCGCTTCCTGATGGTGATTACTTTTTTGAATTGGAAAAGGATGTAGAATTTCGAATCATTCCTTTTATGGTATCAAACACTGCTGTTACTTTTTCAAAAAAAAATGAATTTAGACTCCTTAAACCTGGTAAAAATTAAGCATGATAAGGTATTGTTATCAAAACTCTAGTGAATGAAAGAATCTACACATTAGATTCCCAAAAGTCTGGAGCTTATAAAGTTATAACAAAAGCTGAAGGTCGTGTTTATACCCAAATGTTTACCATCTAATATAGATGAATCACAAAAAATAGTAGTTTAGTTTACTCGAAGCTAGCTTTTATAAAGCTTACTTTTTTATTTTAAAACAATTTCAGCTGCCCTACTTTATACCGTTCATGAAGTGAGCAATTGAGTTGAGGCATGGATTTGCTCTTGAAATATTTAAGTTTTGCCAATTTTACCAAATCATTGATTTGTTTAGCAATCTCGCCCTCGCCCCGCATTCTGGTGCCATAACGGGAGTCGTTTAGATTCCCACCATGACACGCTTCAATCTGGTGCAACACTTTATCAGCTCTATCTGGCATTGTTTTTTGAATCCAATCTTTAAATATTCCACCAATAGCTCCATTCAATCTAACGATGGTATGACCGAGACTTAAGGCGCCTAACTCTGACACTTTTTTAGCCAATGGTAGAATTTCATGACTATTTATGGATGGTATGATGGGCGCCATCATCACGTTGACAGGAATACCATGTTCTGATAAAATCTGTACCGTTTCCAATCGTTTTTTGATGGTCGCCGTTCTTGGCTCTAAAATACGTCTTGTGTCTTCCGATAAGGACGTGATGGAGATGTTGACACTAATAAGATTATCTTTAGAAAGAGCTTTCAGAAGATCAAGATCTCGTAGAATCAAAGAATTTTTGGTGATGATTCCTACCGGATGTCTATATTTTAAAAAAACTTCCAAACAGGCTCGCGTTATTTCATAGGTTTTTTCAGCGGGTTGATAGCAATCAGTATTTCCAGACATCGCAATTGGGTGAGCTTGCCACGATTTGCGTTTTATAAAGGCTTCCAATAATGACGCCGCATCCTTTTTAACCAAAATCCGTCGCTCGAAATCGAGCCCTGGACTGTATCCCCAAAATTCATGCGTATTTCTTGCATAACAGTAAATACAACCATGTTCACAGCCTTGATACATATTCATGGAGTAGCCCATCCCAACATCTGGACTCGTGACTTTATTGACGATGCTTTTTGGAAAGACCTCTAAATATTGAGTTTTGTTCTTGTCTGATTCTTCGCCTTCAAGCGCACAGTATTCCAAAAAATCATCGCGTATTTCGTGACTCAATTCGAAGAATCGGTTTGGCGTATTAAGTTGCGCTCCACGACCTTTGATGGTTGAATTAGAATTCATTTTTGTATTATTTGATTTTTGAAACCTGAACGATGAATCGGCTATAAAGTTACTGCGCAACACGAAGATTGATGGCTACAGAATGTAGAAAGATGGCTATTAATTTTAATAGCTTTGACTGTTATAATTTTTTTGAGCATTTTTCTTTTCACGGAATCAAGTTTCATCTGCTCAATGATAATTACTCAACTTAAACCGCTTTCGAGCTTTCAAATTGAAAAAATCAACATCAAAGTCAATTATTATAACAAGTCTTTAACTTTTCGAAGAATCAAATAAAGAATTAAAACCCGTATTTTTAACGCTCTAAAATTTAGATCATATGAAAAAATTATTCCTTTCTCTCCTCGTCTTCTTCATGACCTTTGCAACTGCCATCAAAGCAGATGAAGGCATGTGGTTTTTAATGCATATCGAGCGTCTTAATCACAGAGATATGCAAAAAATGGGTTTACAACTCACCTCTGAAGAAATTTACAGCATCAATAATCGAAGCTTAAAAGACGCCATTGTTCAATTTAACGGTGGTTGTACTGCCAGCATTATTTCAGAAAGTGGTTTGGTATTGACCAATCACCATTGCGGTTATGATGCCATCGCTGAACTGTCAACTGCAGATCGTAATCATTTAAAAGATGGCTATTGGGCCGGTTCACTTGATGCCGAACTCAAACCAGAAAGTTTATATGTGCGTTTCTTTGTTCGTATGGATGACGTCTCCAAACGCATGCTCGCCCAAGTCAATGATGACATGACAGAAAAAGAGCGTGAAGCTGCACTCAACAAGGAGATTGCAAAAATTGAACAAGAAAATAACGAAGGTGGCAAATACACCGTGTCTGTAAGATCCTTCTACCAAGGAAATGAGTTTTACTATTTCGTTTATGAAGATTACAAAGATGTTCGTTTGGTAGGAACACCTCCAGAGAGTGTTGGAAAATATGGTGGCGACACCGACAACTGGGAATGGCCACGTCATACGGGCGATTTTTCATTGTTTAGAGTTTATGCGGATGCGAATGGCAATCCTGCCGACTACTCTACGGACAACATACCATTAAAGGCTAAATATCATCTTCCAGTAAATATCGAAGGTGTCAAGGAAAATGATTACGCCATGATTTTGGGCTATCCAGGACGGACCAATCGTTGGATGCCTGCTCAAGGTGTTGAGCAAAACGTAAAGTTCGCTTATCCTGCTTGGGTGGAAGGATCAAAATTAAGCATGGATGTGATGAAAAAATACATGGATAATGACGAAGCCATCAATTTAATGTATGCCTCTTCGTACGCCAGTATTGCCAATTATTGGAAAAATCGTGGCGGGATGATTGATGCTTTAACACAGCATAAAACTGTTGAATCAAAAAATAAAGTAGAAACCGAGTTCAATGATTGGGCCAATAAAAAGAATAACAAAGCACAATACGGCAATGTCATTGCGGATATCAATACGTACTATGCTATGACCAATGAAAAGGCCAAACATGACAACTATCTGATTGGTATTCTACGTGGCAGTAAATTTGCGGTGTTACCTTATAGAATTGGAAGCGCTTTAGAACAGTATATGGAAGCCAATGAAGCAAAACGTGAAGATATGATGCCTCGTATTCAAACGCTTATTGAATCATCTTATAAAGATTTTCATTTACCATTGGAAAAAGAACTTTTAGCCAAACAATTAGGCTTATACGCATCTAAATCTAATTATTCACTTCCAGAAATGATTACTACTGTTGGAGCTGAAAATAATAATGATTTTACTGCGCCAGTCGATGCGATGTTTGAAAGCAGCGTATTTGCTTCGAAAGAATCCATTGAGGCCTTTTTGAAAAATCCGGATGCTTCAAAACTTGAGAACGATACCTTATACGAATTGTCAAAACAACTTTTGACGAAATACAGAGAGCAACCTGAAAATTTAATCGAGCCCGAAAATGATTATCAAGCAAGCTTCAGAAAATTAGTTCAGGGATTACGTGAATCCGGGTTGAGCAAAATTGAGTATCCTGATGCGAACTCTACATTGAGATTGACTTATGGAAAAGTGAGAGCATTACCAGCCGATACCAGAAATGATGCCGCTACTAATAATTACACCACTTTTAAAGGCATGATTGCTAAATACAAACCCAACGATGATGAGTTTGACTTGCCACAAAAAATGCTGGACATTTACGAAGCAAAAGAGTATGGTCGCTATGCTAACGAAAAAGGTGAATTGGTTGTCAATTTTTTGACCGATAATGATATCACTGGAGGAAATTCCGGTTCGCCTGTCATCAATGGAAACGGCGAAGTGATTGGTTTGGCTTTCGATGGTAATATTGAAGCCATGGCTGGTGACGTTATTTTTGATAAAGAGTTACAACGTACCATTAATGTTGATATTAGATACGTTCTTTGGTTGATAGACACCTATTCCGACGCCAAGCATATCGTAGATGAAATGACGATTGTTAGTGAAAAGATGTAAATTTTTTATTTAAAGATGGATTCTCTTTACATTTTAAGCCATTTTGCTTTGTAAAGAATTGCTTAAAAAACTTTAACTGATATAAAAAAATGCGAACTAGTGGAGACTGGTTCGCATTTTTTATTTTGATGTATTTAGTTTTTACAGTTTAATATGGACTTGTAATACATGACGTAGTCCTACTACTATTTTCCCGGAAATTCGGCCTTACGCTTTTCCAAAAAAGCAGTCGTTCCTTCCACGAAATCTTCTGTTCCAAAACACTTTCCGAATTGTTTGATTTCAACTTCAAATCCGTTAACGCCATCTTTATAATTGGCATTGATCGCTTTGATCGCTCCTTTAATGGCCACAGGAGAATTGCGCATGATTTTCCCTGCTATTTTTTCGCATAATGGCATCAAATCCTCCAACGTTGTCACGTGATTGACCAACCCATACGATTTTGCAGTTTCGGCATCAATCATTCCGGCGGTCATAACGAGTTCCATCGCCCTACCTTTTCCAACGAGTTGCGGCAAACGCTGTGTTCCACCGTATCCCGGAATCACACCAAGCGATACTTCTGGTAATCCCATCTTGGCATTATCGCTAGCAATTCTAAAGTGACAGGCCATTGCCAATTCCAATCCACCTCCTAGGGTAAATCCGTTGACGGCTGCAATAACTGGAGTTGATGACTTTTCAACATAATCAAATAATAATTCTTGGCCCTTTGCCGCCAAGTTGCCACCATTTTCAACATCAAAATCAGCAAACTCACTGATATCAGCACCGGCTACAAAGGCCTTTTCTCCACTTCCGGTTATGATGATGACCTTGGTATGTTTGTCCTTATTAGCCATTTTAATGGCATCATGGAGTTCTTGGATGGTTTCTTTATTTAATGCATTGAGTTTGCTCGGACGATTGATGGTGATATAGGTGATTCCATCATTTCTTTTTGACAGGATATTATGGTATGACATGTGCTATAATTTTAATTTATTCGGCGCTTCGAACATCTACAATTGCAGTTTTCAAGCGCTATATTTTGATGAACTCGAAGTGAAAAAACCCGACGTTTATAAGTTATTTTTTTGGAAAAGAGACCTTAAATGTCGTACCAATTCCTAATTGAGATGTAAAGG
>JBBSOJ010000145.1:0-8111 GCA_038259855.1 Flavobacteriales bacterium | reverse complement strand
TAGAAGAGCGTCAAGATTTTATTGAAGAGGCCTTCAAAGACGAACCCACAGTAAAAGTTATGACCTATGAAGGACTTACCATAGACTTTTGTAAGGTGATGAAGGCGCAATTTATTCTTCGAGGTTTGCGCAATCCAGCTGATTTTGAATTTGAAAAAGCCATCGCCCACACCAATCGTAAACTATCTAAAATTGAAACCGTCTTTTTACTGACAGCCGCAAGAACCTCTTATATTTCGTCTTCGATTGTTAGGGATGTCATCCGAAATAATGGCGACTATACAGTTCTAGTTCCCGATAGCGTCAGAGTTAAAAATAAAAAACAGTAAGAACGTACTTATATGAGATTATTCCTCTGGGCCTTTTGAACAGCTTCCAACTTATTGTGAACCTGAAGTTTGCGATATATATTCTCTATATGTTTCCGTACCGTTCCTTTCGATAGAATAAGATTTTCTGCTATTTTATTGTAATTCAACCCTTTACTCAATTGCTCTAGTACTTCTGTTTCTCGGCAGGTTAATTGAATATCCTCTTTGTCTTTAGGATTTTCAATAGTGATCGGATTTCTCAATAATTTTAGTGTTTTCATGGCAATGGATGGATTCATGGCAGCGCCACCATTTAAAGTTTCCAAAATACCATCATGTAAATCTTTAGCATTGATTTCTTTTAATAGATACCCATCTGCACCGGCTTTTATAGCGTTAAAAATGTTTTCATCATTATCAAATACGGTGAGCATAATGATTTTAATGTGAGGATAGCTCTGCTTTACAAGAAAGGTGGTCTCAATACCATTCATGATTGGCATTTCAATATCCATCAATATCAGATCGAGATTGGGGTTATCGGATAACTGCTGCACTAAGTCAGAACCATTCGGTGCCGAAAACTTGAATACCAAATCTTCAAAAAATGACAATTTCTCCTTGACCGTTTTTATTAAAAAAGAATTATCGTCAGCGATAGCAATGTTTACAGTCATGGTGATTTTTTTTACGTAAATTACATTATATCAATAGTTTATATTATATTATTTATCGTTCGTAACCATAGGGATTTCAAGACTAATCATGGTTCCTTCATTCAACTTTGAATCGATCAATAATTTAGCGTTGATATCTTTTGCACGTTTTCTCATATTATTGAGGCCATTACCCAAGTCTCCGGACGCTTTGTCAAAACCTATTCCGTCGTCAGTTACAGAGATGAGCAATACGTTAGCGACAGTTGCAAAATGTACTTTTATGCTGTGAGCTTCAGAATATTTAAAAGCATTATGTAGTGCTTCTTGAATGATTCTATAAATGTTCATACCGTCAACAGACGAAAATTTTAGATGTCTTGGCACAGTATCTTCAATGGTGATCGTAAACATTGCCTGATCAGAAGACGTGTTGGCCTTCTCGATAACATTGGAAATGCGCGTCTGCAAATCTTCCATAGAAATGTCATCCTTATTCATTGCCCAGATAGTGTCTCTCAATTCATAGATGGTCGTACTGGTAAAATCACTGATGACTTTAATCTTCTGACCTATAGATTCAGGTAGCTCATAACTATACTTAAGATTATCCAATGATGAAATGATAAAAGTCAACTGTGCCCCAATATTATCGTGCAGATCACGGCTGATACGCAGTCGCTGCTCTTGTAGCTTGTTTTGAGTTTCGATCTTTACCAGAGCATTTTTCAATTGATTCTCTTTAAAAAGTTGCCTGTTTTTTAAACGTTGCTGACTATAAAATAGATAACCAATGAGAGCTAATACCAATACCAATCCTATGAGACCATACAATTGATAATTCTGACGTTGAATGATCAAATCACGTTCAGCCAAATCAGCGCGCTGTAATAAAATCTGTCGTTCTTTATCGGCTGTTTTATAGCGTTCACTGACTTCCGTAATTTGTTTGATCTTGGTTTCATTAAGCAGCGAATCTTCTATAGTTTTATAGTGAATGTAATTTTTAAGAGCATTTTTATAATCTCCTTTTTTGACATCCAACTCATGGTACCGATAAAAAGCCTCAAGTAAATATTTCCGCGTTCCGTAGTGCAACGTGTTTTGAACGGCACTGTCCAAAATGGTTTTGGCCTCTTTAAAACGATTGGTTTCAAGATAGATTTTCCCTAAATTGACCAGCGTGACACCCTTACTTTCCTCAAAACCTGGTACTTTAAGAGATTTTAGCGTATATTCTTCTGCTTTGGAATACGCCTTTAATTTACTGTACGTATTTCCGATATTGGAATAGGTACGCCGTAACATACTTAAATCATTGGCTGCTGAACTTAATTTCGCTGCTTTTTTATTATAATACAACGCACTGTCAAAAAGGCGTTTATTAAAATTGTCCTTTTCTGCAAGTTCATCAAAAGCGATTCCAATACGACCATAGCACAACGCAATGCCTTGTCGGTCATTTCGTTGTTTCGCTAATTTTAAGGCTTCCCGATTCCATTTTATGGATTCTTCAAACTCATACATACGATCATAAACATAGCCTATAAATGATTTATCACGTTGAATGTTTTTGTCGACCCTCTGTATTTTATTAATCTCCAATGATTTCAGTCCGAACGTTAGTGCTTCCGGAATCTCTGAAAATAGAATGTGTATTTTAGCCTGTTCGAAATATAAATTCTGGAGTATGGAATCGTTGGATGATTCTAAAAGCATGGAAGCTTGATTGAAATAATCCAAAGCTTGGGCATTTGACAACGATCGGACACTTTTGCCTTTAAGATAATACGCAGATGCTAATAAGTTGTCATTTTGTTGACGCTTGCTGTCATTCAACATAAGATCAATGTAATAAGTCGCCTGATCACTATCAGAATCAAGATATAACCAAGCAAGCTTTCCAAAGAGGCGTGTATTGTCAATATCCGACTCCGAATTCAGCTTCGACTTTAGTTTTGAAGCCTTAATTGAATCTTCGATGGATCCCTTGACTTGTTGACTCTTACTTTGAGCAGAGACTTCCACCGAAATAAGTGTCACTATAAGCAAAATCGAGGTAGTCACCAAAACCTTGGGTATAAAAAAAGGCATTAGATTTTTCATGTTTTTGGAAACATTGAAAACGTCTAACGCCTTTTTACAAAAATTGAATAATAGCATAACGAATATAGCTCTACATTAGATAGTTACAATATTTTATCGACAAATTACAACTAAATTTGGATTAAGCGCAAACGTTATAGTTATATGCTTAACACTTCATTTATCAATTGAAATGTTCAAGGTTGTTTAAAGATCATATCAATTAAAAAATACAGATTTGTAAATCAATTTATAAATTTCATGCTTGACAACATTCATGTTTACAAAATAATATGATGTATTCAAATTTTGATCACACACCATGTAAACCATCTAATGTAAACATAAAAAATTGAATTTGGTGGTGGCATTTTCAGGATAAACGAACAAGAGTCATTCATACAACCCCATATCAAAGCCAATTACAACAGTTAGTTTTCAGTTTTGGCAAGATCAAATGAACCGTCGGAAATGGTTTTTACCGAACCATCATTTTGGTTCTTCGCTGTATAATTGAAAGTTCCTTTCACCCTTCCATTAGCATCTTCGGCCACATTTATTTCACCAACCACGCCTGAATCCTGGTACGGAGCGTTCCAAATTTGAGTATTCAATGGATCGCTAGCATTTGGCTCAACATAATTCGCTGTAGTAAATATGTTTGAGTCCGATAGTTCGTAAGTCCCAACCCCTGTATATCCATTGATGATCATGCCTACTCCTTGGGATGCCGTATTTCCCTGCAGTACTAAGGTAACATTACCACCACCCGTTGCCGTATTGGCCGCTGACGTAATTTCTAATGTTGTAAACTGCTGGCCATTGACGGTAGCCGTGATGGTACCTTCGCCCGTATTACCCGCACTTCCACCATCGTCGTCTTTTGAGCATGATAAAATCGACATAATGCTAACTGCCATTGCTACAAAAAGCGTGTGTTTTAAATTTTTCATTGTAACTGTGTTTTTTGGTTAATAATAACACAAAGATGCTTGGTAAGATAGGAAGATACAATACGCAGAAATTCGTATATTTTAATGGAAGTAAGAAATATCTTATACAAATGACAGGTTATCTAGAAAAACTGATGTGGGGAAATCTTGTTTGTAGCGTATGAATTTGAGCATCCAACTGGCGGATAAATTGCCGGTGCGCTTCAGAGTTAGCATTAAAAGGTCGGTGCAATAAGCCATTTTGTATACGGTCCACCTCTCGCATGGTCTTTATGCTTTCCTCGTTCATCCAGACATGGTTAAATTTTTCCCAGATATATTGAATTGCCGTTGTGTTGGGATGCAGCATATCTGGCGTATAGAAGCGATAGTCTCGGAGTTCGTCCAGCATGATCTCGTAAGATGGAAAATAGAAACATCCCGTCAGCAACTTGTCTGAAAGAAAGTCGTGAACTGCAGCAATTAAATGTGCTTTGCTTTGAGTGTTTTCCACGAATCCGTCTTTGAGGTGCCGTATTGGCGATATTGTAAAAAGTATGGTTGCACTTGGATTTAAGTGATGAATCGTCTTTTCAATCGCTGTTAAAGAATTAACGATATCTTGTATGGATAGCAATTTTTTCTGAAATTGCTGTTGAGGAAGTTTGTGGCAATTCGCAACAATCGCATCAGAAGCTAGATGTTTATAGACCCAAGAGGTTCCTAATGTGAGAATAATATGCGAACAATTTTGAAGGTCTTCAAATAGTAACGCGCTAGTGTCATTTAAATCTTGAAGCAACGCCGATTTCGATTCATTATTCAGCTTTGAATGGGCGTTGAAGCAGTGCCATAGTTCTTGATGAAAAAACACATCGTCCTCCGTATGGTCGTTCTTTTGAACAGCATTGGAAATCAGAGTTTCAATCGCTTTTGGATGAAATACGATTCCAAATGGGTTTATCTGATTTCTGAACTTATAATATTCTAATTTTTCACCAATGTTCTCTACAAAGCACGATCCTAACAACAGAAGTCTTGAATGATGATCAATTAAATGATCCTTCTGCGGTTGTAATGGAAGACGTGTTTGTAGTTTCATGAATCGTATCGCCGTAATATCAAATTACATACTCTTTTGCGAGCTTAATGGCTTCGTCTAATCCTGCAGGATGTTTCCCACCCGCAGTTGCAAAGAACGGCTGTCCACCACCGCCACCTTGAATGTGTTTACCTAACTCGCGCACAATGGTCCCAGCGTTCAGACCCTTGGTTTCTACCAATTCTTTAGATATGTAACAAGATAACAGTGCCTTTCCATCTATTTCAGTACCAAAAAGCAAGAACAGGTTGTCATATTGCTGACCCAATTCAAAAGACACATCCTTAATACCGGAAGCATCCAAATCTAACTTCTTCGCTAAAAATTGAATGCCGTTAATGTCGGTTAACTCGGCCTTGAGATCACCTTTAATATTTTTAGCTTTGTCTTTAAGCAAACTTTCAATCTGTTTTTTCAATTCTGAATTTTCAGACTGTAGATTTTGAAGTGCCTTTAGAGGTTCTTGAGGATTGTTCAACAAGCCCTTCAGTTCAGCAACAAGTTGATCATGTTCTTGATAATATTGTTTTACGGCATCATTGGTGATAGCCTCTATTCTTCGGATACCTGAAGCCACTGCGCCTTCTGACAGTATTTTAAAATGCCAGATATCACCTGTGTTTTTAACATGGGTACCACCACACAACTCAATGGATTTTCCAAATCGAATCGATCGTACCGCATCACCATACTTCTCACCAAACAACGCCATCGCCCCTTCATCAATCGCTTGTTGCATAGGAATATTCCGTTGTTCCTGCAGATTGAGCTTTCCTTCAATGCGTGCGTTCACAAAATTTTCCACATCATGTAATTGTTCGGACGTTAATTTTGAAAAATGGGAAAAATCAAAACGCAAATATTTAGAATGAACGGCACTCCCCTTCTGTTCAACGTGCGTCCCAAGAATTTCTCTTAACGCCTGATGTAATAAATGGGTTGCAGTGTGATTGCACTCCGTTCTACCGCGCTGTTTCGAATCTACAACAGCTTTAAAGGATTCATGGATATGCTGTGGTAAATTTTTTGCAAAATGAATAATGACATTATTCTCTTTCTTGGTATCTAGAATATACACCACATCACCATGACTATCCTCCAAATAGCCCTTATCTCCTACCTGTCCCCCACCTTCTGGATAAAACGGTGTTAGATTAAAAACCAATTGATAAAGTTCGCCATCTTTTTTCGAAACGACTCTGCGATACCGCGTCAACTTAACGGTCGCTTCCAAAACATCGTAGCCCACAAACTCTTCCTCATCGTCCGATTCTAGGATGGTCCAGTCATCTGTAGACATTTCACTGGCAGCACGTGAGCGGTCTTTTTGCTTTTTCATTTCAGCGTGAAATCCGGCCTCATCTAAAGAAATTCCTTTTTCTCGCAAAATTAACGCGGTTAAATCGATCGGAAACCCATAAGTATCATATAATTCAAACGCTTTTTTGCCTGAAACCGTTTCGGAAGCTGATCCCTCAACTATGCGATTCAGCAATACCAAACCTTGATCCAATGTTCTCAAAAATGACAGTTCCTCCTCCTTGATCACATTTTCGATCAATTGCTTCTGCGATTTCAGTTCAGGAAATGCCGTGCCCATTTTTTGGCTCAAGACCTCAACCAAGCGATATATAAACGGTTCTTTTTGATCTAGAAACGTAAAACTATAGCGGATGGCGCGACGTAGGATCCGACGAATAACGTAACCTGCGCCAGTATTGCTTGGCAATTGACCATCCGCAATTGAAAATGCCACCGCACGAACGTGATCGGATATCACCCGTATGGCGACGTCGATTTCAGCATCTTTTCCATAGGTTTTATCGGCAATGGTTTCAATTTCTCGAATGATTGGTGTAAAAATATCCGTATCATAATTGGATTGTACATTTTGAAGCACCATGCATAAGCGTTCAAAACCCATTCCTGTATCAATGTGCTTGTCTGGTAAATTCTCCAATGAACCGTTGGCTTTCCGGTTGTATTGCATGAAAACCAAATTCCATATTTCGACCACTTGAGGATGGTCTGCATTGACCAATGTTCTTCCGTCAACCTTCGCTTTTTCTTCAGCCGATCGGATATCGACATGAATTTCACTACAAGGTCCACAAGGTCCTTGATCGCCCATCTCCCAGAAATTATCCTTTTTGTTTCCCATAAGAATGCGATCTTCAGAAATAAATGATTTCCAAAGGTCAAACGCTTCAGAATCCATTGGTAGATCATCTGACACATCGCCTTCGAAAACTGTGACGTAAAGGATGTTTTTGTCAATTTCATACACCTCGGTCAGTAATTCCCAAGCCCAGGCAATGGCTTCCTTTTTAAAATAATCACCAAAACTCCAGTTACCCAACATCTCAAATAAAGTATGATGGTATGTGTCGTAGCCAACTTCTTCCAAATCATTATGTTTACCGGAAACCCGTAAGCATTTTTGAGAATCGGCAATTCGGGTGTTTTTGGGTTTGGCATTCCCTAAAAAATATTCTTTGAAAGGTGCCATGCCTGAATTGACAAACATCAACGTCGGGTCATCTTTTAACACCATGGATGCTGACTGTACAATGGTATGTTGCTTTTCCTTAAAAAAGGATAAAAATTGTGATCTTATTTCTTGCGACTTCATATAAACTATTGGTCTGATATCTATAAATTGCTGTTAAAACACATGCGTCCACATGGCAGAGCATTAAACTATTCCTAATTTCGCCGTTTTAAATTACTTTTAACCATTGTCATTAAGTTTTATTAAATTTACGGTTAAAACAATTTTAATTTACCACGTATGTGTTGCCGTCAAAGACTGAAAAAACGCATTGTTGATGTGCAAAAATAGTATAAATTAACAAATGAGTAAGGTAAAATATTATTACGATTCCGATTCGCTTTCCTATAGAAAAATAGAGAAGAAAAAAGGGCGAACCCTTAAATACGCGCTCACATTTTTCTTGGCGGCAGCGCTGTTCGGATTTCTTTTTGTGTTCATCGCCAGCAGGTTTGTAGAATCACCTAGAGAGCG
>JBBSOJ010000144.1:0-8127 GCA_038259855.1 Flavobacteriales bacterium | reverse complement strand
GCAGGATTCTTGCCCGAACAGATTATCTATACACCCAATGGTGTTTCTTTGGAAGAAATTGAGACTGCCGCCGAATTGGGCGTCCAGATAAACATCGACAATTTATCTATTTTAGAGCAATTTGGTACCAAACATCCAAAAACACCAGTATGTGTCCGTATCAATCCACATGTGATGGCGGGTGGCAACACAAATATCTCTGTAGGCCATATTGATAGTAAATTCGGAATTTCCATACATCAATTACCCTTATTGTTCAGAATCGTTGAAAACACAAATATGAACATCAATGGTGTGCACATGCATACCGGAAGTGATATCTTGGATATCGATGTGTTCTTATATGCCAGTGAAATACTATTTGATACTGCCAAACATTTTAAGGATTTGGAATTCATCGATTTTGGTTCAGGCTTTAAAGTGCCGTATAAAATTGGCGATATCGAAACCAATATTGAGGAATTGGGCGAGAAACTTGGCCAACGGTTCAATGAATTCTGCAAAGAATATGGTAGAGATCTGACCTTGGCCTTTGAACCAGGTAAATTTTTGGTCAGTGAAGCCGGCGTGTTTCTTGCTAAAGTAAATGTAGTGAAACAAACTACCTCAACGGTATTTGCACAGGTCGATTCAGGTTTCAATCATTTGATACGGCCGATGCTTTATGGGTCGCAACATGACATCATCAACATCTCAAATCCTGAAGGTCGCGAGCGCTTTTATTCTGTGGTCGGTTATATCTGCGAGACAGATACTTTCGCGAATAATAGACGCATCAACGAGATCAATGAAGGTGACATTCTTTGCTTTAAAAACGCAGGCGCTTACTGCTTTACGATGGCGAGTAACTATAATTCCCGTTACCGCCCGGCTGAAGTTTTATGGCATAATAATGTCGCTCATTTGATACGCAGGCGCGAAACGTTTGATGACATCCTGAAAAATCAAATTGAAATTGATTTGAGTTAACATTATTTCTTTTGGCATATTTTTCACATTCTTTAATATCGTATACTTGCAGTACTTTTTGATGAAGAAAAGTCTCTTCATCTTAATGATATATATGGCATTTTATGCAACAGATACCAACTAAGATTATTCGTCAAATATTCGTGCTCCTGCTGGTCATTTTAATGGGCAGTCTCATATTTAGGGAAATGTTGCCGTATTTGACGGGTGTTCTTGGCGCTGTTACCATCTATATTTTGATGAGAAAATGGATGTCAACACTTGTCAATAAAAGAAAATGGAGACCGTCTCTTGCAGCCGTTTTTTTAATGTTGATTTCCTTTTTTGGTATTTTGATTCCTATTGCGGGCATTGTCATGATGCTTGGGAATAAAATTGGTCACGCTGTGAAGAATAGCGAAAAGTTAGTCAAAGCAGTAAAAGATCAGATTGGTAAGGTAGAAGATTATACTGGTTATAATTTAAATTCAAGCATCGATACGGCCAGCATCACCGGATGGGTAACTGAAAATCTTCAGGGACTTGTGGGCGGTACATTCAATGCATTTATTGCCATTGGTCTTATGTATTTTATGCTGTATTACATGTTGACCAATCGCAGAACGCTACGAGAGTCTTTAAAGGAATACATCCCGATGAGTCGCGCAAATTTAACAGAAATCGGCGATGAGGTTCAAACCATGGTACGTTCAAATGCATTAGGAATTCCTATGGTTGCGATTGCGCAGGGCATCATAGCATTGATTGGATTTTGGATTTTTGGGGTTGAAAATGCATTCTTCTGGTTTGTTATAACCACTATCGGTTCCATGATTCCATTCGTAGGGACACTATTGGGAATTTTACCAGTTTTTATCATAGCACTGTCTTCGGGAGACACTTTCCAGGCTTATGGCATCTTACTTTACGGCTTTATCGTGGTAGGCTCTACAGATAACATCATTCGCCTTTATATCTTGAAAAAATTAGACAATGTACATCCACTAATTACCTTAATTGGGGTGATTGTTGGTGTTCCTATATTTGGGTTTATCGGACTGATATTCGGTCCTTTATTGATTAGTCTTTGGATCGCCATGGTTCGTATCTACAGAAAAGAATATGGTAAGGAAATTCCAGAAACCGGACAAGAGTTTCTTTAACTAGCATCTTTTTTACTTTTTTGAATCTATCTCTTACTACAAAATATGATCTTATAAAACTATTTTAAGGTCGGGAACATGCCATTTCTGTAATAAAAAGAACATGGTCAATGTCTACGAAGTATCCAAAACATCTTTTAAAGCATTTCTTCTGATAAACAAAATGATCGTTTCGGTAAGTTTTCATGTCGCTTTGTCCTAACATCTTGGTATTCCATCAATTAATTGTTTAAATTTACAAGACATCGTACGATCAAACGGTTGCGCGATACGTTCCCAACTACCTCGACATATTATATATCGTTAAGAATTCGACGCTTTCCACACAGAATAATAAAATAGCGTGGACTTAGTGTAGTGTCTTAATGTTTCAAAATGAACTTGCTTTAGATATTTTGGTTAACCAGTATTGTTGACGATTTCAACAATGGCATTCGATACAAAATTGACAATGAAGTTAGCGAAAAAAGAAAAGGATGAATTGATGGCTGTGTATGAAGACTTTCTTCGCAAACACCTCTATAATAAAGCTTCAGAATATTTTACCTCTGAAGCAGACGTTGTTGGCTCACCAAAAAAAGAGAATCCGTCGCTATCAGACCAAGCTTTGCAACTAACTCCAAATAGGGATCAAAATCTAGAAGATACGATAGAATTAAGAGATTTGAAACGCACGTTGAAAATTATCAAGAAAGATGTAGTGCTGATAACCGATCTCGCTTCCATATTTGTTTTAAAAGACTCTCAATGGACCTTCCATGCACCCTTCCAACTCAACTCGCTATTTGAAAAAAATGGCAACCGCTGGAGCTTCACTTATAAAAATGATGATACACCATTCATAAGCATTCAAGATTCAGATTTGAAACAAAAAGAAGACGTATTGAAAGAAAATCAATCCCTTCGAGAGAAGCTCAAAAAGAAGACAATTGAATTGCAACATAAAAATAGAGATCTTCAAATTGAAGCATCCCTAGAGCGCGTGCGTTCCCGAAGCATGACAATGCACAAAAGCGAAGAATTGTCAGATGTGATTCAAATCGTTTATGAACAACTATGTTCTCTCGATTTTAAAATTGAACACGCTGGCTTCATTATAGACTTCAAAACGAATGAGGACATGCATATTTGGCTCACAGATACTAATGGTGTACCATCGGAGATGGTCATCCCCTATTTTGAGAGTCCGCATTGGAATAGTTTTAATGATGCTAAAAAACACAATCTCAACTTCTTTTCAAACTCTATATCGTTAAAGCAAAAGAATATAGTCTATAAATCTCTTTTAAAAGTGGTGCCCTCACCGCCTAAAGAAATGATGGAACGCTATTTTAGTAGTGGTGCTTTGGATATCTCAACGGTTCTATTAGATAATGTTGGAATTTATATTGAGAATTTTCAGGGAATCTCCTATTCCAATGAACAAAATCAAATCTTGATGCGTTTCGGAAAAGTTTTCCAACAAACCTATACACGATTCCAAGATTTACAAAAAGCGGAGTCACAGATTCGGGAAGCGCGCATTGAGACCGCTTTAGAACGTATGCGCTCAGTCGCACTCAACATTAGAACCACAAGAGAGGTGCTTTTGGTGGCTGAATCGATGTATAATGAATTAAAACTTCTAGAATTCGACAATATTAGAAACGCGCAAATCGTCATTGATTTGAAAGAAAATGACACCTATCTTGTATGTGTTCATTCCGATGATACATCTGAAATAATAAGGGAAGCTCGTTATGAAACATCACCAATAATACAACGATTGTATGATGAGCTTGATGCTTCCCATGATGCATTTTATCAAAGAGAGTTTAAAGGCGAAGAATTTAAAACATGGCTAGATTGGCGAAAAAGTATTACAGACACGATTGACGACCCAATATTAAAAGCCACGTCCATCAGTTTCTATTTATTTTCAATTGGTGAAGGTCATTTGGGAATTTCATCCTTCAATACTATTTCTGAAGAGAAAATTACAATATTGAAACGTTTCAAAAAAGTGTTTGAAATCACCTACAAGCGCTTTATCGAACTTCAAAAATCAGAAGCTCAAGAGCGTGAGGTTCAGATAGAGTTAGCACTGGAACGTATCAGAGCCCGCACCATGGCAATGAGGCATAGTAATGAACTTCACGACGCGTCTCAACTATTGGATCATCAAATACGCGCTTTAGGCATTGACACTTGGGGCTGTGCCTTCAATATTTATGGTGAAGAGGAATCTTATGAATGGTTCAGTTCAAAAGCCGGAATTATTCCACCTTATAAAACACCACGAGACAACTTTTTTAAGGAGATTTACGATAAAGGTCAGGAAGGTGAATCCATGCACATTCTGACCTGGGAAGGTGACGCTTGCGCAAAGCATTATGATTATTTGTGTTCCTTACCCGAAGTCGGCGAAGGATTACGCGCCATTAAAGCATCTGGTGGATCTTTACCAACATATCAAATAGATCACGCGGTTTTCTTTAAGCAAGGTTATCTGTTATTTATCACGTTTGAAGACGTCCCGAAAGCCCATGACATATTTAAACGTTTTGCCAAAGTTTTTGAACAGACCTATACCCGCTTTCTTGATCTTCAAAAAGCAGAAGCACAAACTAAAGAAGCACAGATTGAAGCTGCTCTTGAAAAAGTACGAACCGTTGCCTTGAGTCTTACGAGTTCTGAAGGAATGCTAGATATTGCAAAAAGTCTGTTTACGCAATTACTCAAATTGGGCTTTGAGGATATGCGGAATGCTATAATTGATATCCACAACGATGATCAAGTGAGTTTTTTAGACTACGATTACTCCCATGACATGTCAAGCGCAATTACTCATTTTTCTTTTTTCGGAGACCCGGTCATTGAACAGCAAATTAAACAGATAGAATCGAGCAACGATGCCTTTTTTGAAATAGAATTAAAAGGTGAGCAAATTAATGAGCTCATTGAAACGAGATTGCGTAATGGCGAAAAGGATGATCCTCGACTTCATACAACAGAGCATTTGACCTATAATCTTTACTCCTTTGGAAATGGCGCTATTGGCATTTCGAATTTTGGAATTTTAACGGACGACCAAAAAGCCATTTTAAAACGATTCAGAAATGTTTTTACATTTGCCTATAAGCGTTATGTAGAATTGCACAATGCAGAATTACAAGCGCGAGAATCGCTCGTTGAGATAGGCTTGGAACGCGTCAGAAGTAGAACCCTAGCCATGCAGACCTCTGGTGAATTGGCAGATACCGCCATGGTTCTTTTCAAACAACTGATCGATTTAGGCATTGCTCCCAACAGACTGTTTTTAGGAATCATAAAGGATAAAAGTTGTAGTATTCAAATATGGGCGACTGATGAACAAGGTAATAAAATTGGGAGCAACATAATTTTTGATAGTGAAAAAAATTCGTCTATAAAAAAGATTTTCAATGCCTGGAAAAAAAAGGAAACATCGTTGACCTTCATGATGGAAGGCAACGAACTTTTGAAATATCTAAAGCATCTAAAAGAATTAGGAATCTCTGTTTCAAACGCTGAATCTCAAAAAAAACGTTACCAGTCTGTCGCCTTCTTTTCCAATGGAATGATTGGTATTGCAGCTTCTGAAGAGCAACCACAGGACACCCTAAAGTTACTTGAGCGCTTTGCAGGGGTTTTTAATCTAACCTACACAAGATTTAAAGATTTAAAGGTGGCGGAGGCGCAAGCCATAAAATCAGATGAAGATTTGATCAACTTAAAACTTGCAAAAAAACGAGCTGAAGAAGCACTTATCGAACTGCAGCATACGCAAGCGCAATTAATTCAATCAGAGAAAATGGCAAGTTTGGGAGAGCTGACTGCTGGTATTGCTCATGAAATACAAAACCCTCTAAATTTTGTCAATAATTTTTCTGAACTCAACACGGAATTGATTGATGAAATGAACGAAGAAATGGAGAGCGGCGATATGGAAGAAGTTAGACTCATAATGGCCGACCTTAAATTAAATATTGAAAAAATTCACCATCATGGGAAACGAGCAGAAGCTATTGTTAAGGGGATGCTACAACACAGTCGCACAAGTTCTGCGGAGAAAGAACCCACAGATATCAATAAGCTGGCAGACGAGTATTTTAGATTGGCTTATCACGGTCTGCGTGCCAAGGACCATACGTTTAACGCCACACTACAAACGGACTATGATGATACCATTGGAATGATTCCACTGATTTCACAAGATATAGGCCGCGTTATATTAAACTTAATTACCAATGCCTTTTATGCCGTCGATCAGAAGAAAAAAAGTTTTTTGACTTCAAGCGGTGAACTTACTAAAGATTATAAAAATTACATCCCGATCGTCAAGGTAAGTACAGCATTGATCGCTTCGACGACTGATGGTCCTGTAAAAATCCTTATTTCTGTAAAAGATAATGGCGATGGCATCCCAAAGGAAGTAATCGATAAAATATTTCAACCCTTTTTCACCACCAAACCTACAGGTCAAGGCACTGGCTTGGGACTTAGCATGAGTTATGACATCATTACAATCGGTCATGAAGGGACTTTAACAGCAAACACAGAGCAAGGTAAAGGCACTGAATTTAAGATTACAATTCCATTAGATTTATGAAGTTGATAAATATCATATGGTTTATATGCCTGCTTCCAAATCTTGTGGTGGCACAAAAAATAATGGAATGGAGTTTCATCAACGCGACCCAAGCAGACACGCTTCGCGCCATCATCAAAAACACATCAAACGATACGCTCAAAATGAAGGCCTCCAGAAGCATGGGGTTTTACTATCAGGAAAGTCGTGCAGATAGTGCCTTATATTATCATAATCTTCAAATTAATGTAGCGCGCCAACTCGACTTAAAGATATGGGAAGCAGAAGGATACAGTCAAAGAGGTTATGTGTTGATGTTATTGGGAAAATTTCCAGATTCATTTGAGTCGTTCAGCAAAGGAATGGACATTGCCAAAAATAAGACCAGTGAGCTCAAGAATTGGCAACCGGAGGTATTCTCCAATGCAGCAAATTTTGAAGAATCGAGGTTGGCAGTTTTGGCGATGCTTTATAATGATTTGGGTAATCTATACCGAACGGTCGGCAATAAGTCCTTGCAGAAGAGTTCGCATCTTGAAGCGATTCGCACTGCAAAATCAATCAATAACTACAGAATCCTTGAACGTGGCTATTCGAATTTATCACAGTCCTATCCCCCACTATCTGATTTGGAATTTGACGCGTTAAGTAAGGCTGTGCATTATGCCGAAGTATCTGGGTATAAAAAATATTCAGGGACCAATTATATGAAGCTCGCAAAGTATTATGACCAAAAAAACGAGACTGATTCAACATTAAAATATCTTAAAGCCTCTATTGAAACCAATCTTGATGAAAATAACATGAGAGGTTTGGCCGCATCCAACACGTATGCCAGCGCCTACTTCTCCAACCTACCTTCGATTGACTCCTCGATAAGATACGCCTATGACGCTTTGAATGCGGCCAAGCAAACAACAACCTCCGTAGAAATGAGGGACGCGTACAACGCACTTTCGGAAAGTTATGCTAAACAAAATAACTTAGATAGTGCTTATAAATATAGTGCTCTAGAATCGAAATTAAATGATCAACTAAAGACTGAAAAAATTCAGCAAATCTCTGAATATCAAACTGTTTTTTTTGGTGAGCAATTAAAGCTAAAAGAACTTGAAGGGGAACGACGTAGTTTTCAAACCCGAATCCGATTATACATACTAGGTGCTATCATTCTCATGTTTATTGCCCTTGCAATTTTTCTCTATCGCGACAATCGAATCAAACAAAAGGCGAAGTCAAAAGTTTTAAATGCTTTCGAACAGCTCAAGCAGACACAAACAAAATTGATTCAATCCGAAAAAATGGCGAGTTTTGGAGAATTGACGGCTGGTATCGCCCATGAAATTCAAAATCCCCTCAATTTTGTTACTAATTTTAGTGAAGTCAGCCACGAACTTTTAGATGAAATGAATGATGAGATCGCAAAAG
>JBBSOJ010000143.1:0-8134 GCA_038259855.1 Flavobacteriales bacterium | reverse complement strand
GTCCCAATAATAATAATGGTAGTACTAGGTTCTACTATTTGGGAGCTATTGAAATGATTACGAGTGATGCACCGTTATCAGTGGATTCATTTAATTTAGCATCTACTTTGAATCTGTATCCAAATCCTGTGGAATCATTTATGACCATCGATTTTAAACTTACAGAGCGTACAAATGTCGATATTTCGGTTTACGATATTGCAGGCAAACTTGTGGCTTCCATTTATAATGATGCTGCTGAAGCAGGAAACTTCAGATATACTTGGAATAGAAATGCAAATGCTAATACGAGCCTAGAATCTGGGTTGTATATCCTTACTATTACGGCTGGTGCAACGAAATCTAGCTCTAAATTGTTGTTGAAATAATACGCACAGCATTTTAATTACTTTAGATTAATAGCCAATGAAACCACAGATGACACATATGAAGAAATTTTTTTTCGCAGTGTTGTTTGTGGTTTTTTCATTACCATCGATTTCTCAAACCAAGGTGATTAATGCAGGTTGGCAGTTTACTTTAGATAGCACTAAAACAACGTGGCAAACAGTGAATATTCCGCATACTTGGAATAACGAGGATGCTTTTGACGATGATGGCGGTTATTATAGAGGTATTGGATGGTATCGAAAACAATTATTTCTAGCGAAAGAGAAAGAAAGCCTAATCCATTATTTAAAGTTCAATGGTGTCAATCAAGAAACGGATGTCTATATCAACGGTCGTTTTATTGGCAATCATAAAGGAGGTTATACGGCCTTCAGTTTTAATATTACCGACTACCTAAAATTTGACGATTACAACCTAATTGAGGTTAGAGTGAATAATTCACATGATACCAATATTCCTCCTTTGGATGCGGATTTCACCTTTTTTGGTGGTATGTATCGTAATGTGGAATTACATTCACTTCCAAAACAACACCTATCTAGATCGGATTTTGCTTCCGACGGATTCTATGTCGATTATGATCTTGTCACCGATGAACTGGGTCGCGTACGAGTTACTACTATAATCGATAACTTTGATAAAAAAACAACCTCTACCACACTAAACTTATCGCTTGTTGATGCTAAAGGAATAGTGCTAGAGACCAAAACCCAAAAAATTTCAGTTAAGAGTCATTCGACCCAAACCATAAGCACTAAATTTAGTGATATAAAAAATCCCAACCTTTGGTCGCCTGAAACACCTTATCTTTATAAATTAAGATTGGAATTAATAAATGATCGAGGAGTTATTCTAGATCAAACATCTTCAAATATAGCATTCCGGTGGGTCAGTGTCGATCCTGATAAAGGATTTTTCCTTAATGGAAAACCCTATAAAATGATTGGTGTCAATCGACATCAAGATTATGAAGGCTATGGCAATGCAGTTCCTTTAAGTCTTCAAGAAAACGATCTACATCTCATCAAGGATATGGGCGCCAATGTACTACGCTTTGCCCATTATCCACAATCTCGCGAATTATATAAGCGCTGTGATGAATTGGGAATTTTGGTATGGTCAGAAATTCCGATTGTTAATAAGGTGACCAACACGCCAGCATTTTTTGACACAAGCTTAAGAATGCAAGAAGCGCATTTAAAGCAATACTATAACTTCCCATCGGTCGTCATGTTTGGTTATATGAATGAGATTTTTTTACGATTGGCATTTGATTCAAAATCTACTGAAACTGAAAAAACAGAGGCTAAAGTCTATTCTTATGAACTTGCCAAACAATTAGAAGACTTAACCAGAAAAATAGCTCCAAACCGTCTAACGGTAATGGCATTACATTTTAATGAAGTTTATAATGAGACTAAAATAGCTGATTTGTCCATGCTTATTGGGTGGAATCTTTACTTTGGATGGTACAATGGAACCATTCCCGATTTGGGTGAATTTCTGGATGATCAACATGAGCGTTTTCCAAATCGTTCTGTAATGATTTCGGAATATGGCCCAGGAGCCGATGTCCATGTGTCAAGCTCAACACCAAAGAAATATGATTATACCCAAGAATACCAATTGATACTGCACAAAAGTTATTATGAACAGGTGATGGCTCGTGATTTTGTAGCGGGAATGACCGCTTGGAATTTTGCGGATTTTAGTTCAGAATTTAGAGGTGAGACCATTCCACACATCAATCAAAAAGGACTCGTGCAACACAATCGCGAGCCGAAAGATGTGTACTTTTGGTATAAATCTATTTTAACCGACGCACCTTTTGTGCACATCGCCATAAATGAACAACAGCCTCTAAATATGATTGATGAAGCGGTTCGCTCAATTTCAGTTTTTTCAAATCAAAAAGAGGGGTCATGGACGTTAAACGGTGCATCGCAACAGACCATTCAATTCGTAAACGGTTGGTCTGAAATTCTGGTGCCATTTAAAAATGGTCAAAATACCTTGAAGGTGATAGCAGGGTCCAAAGAAAGCATTAAAACTATTTCTGTTCAGAAGTTTGATGATTTTAAAACTGCTGAAATCGATCGTTTGGGTATCAATTTAGGAGCGCACGTGCGGTTTTATGATGAAGAAAATAACATCACATTCGAGCCTGACAGGGCTTATTCGGCCAATCTTTTTGGCTATATCGATGG
The DNA here is from genome assembly GCA_038259855.1 of Flavobacteriales bacterium. Lineage (GTDB taxonomy): Bacteria > Bacteroidota > Bacteroidia > Flavobacteriales > Flavobacteriaceae > JBPOFM01. The sequence continues at coordinate 5,537 of JBBSOJ010000143.1, read as the reverse complement.
TATCGCGTACAATATGACAGAAGACCGTAATCAGGGTATTCCGAATAATATCAAGAACACCACAAAGGATGCGTTGTTTCAAACGTTGCGGGAAGGACTTTCGGAATATCGCGTAGACCTTCCAAACGGAGCGTACAATGTGACTCTTTATTTTGTGGAACCAAAAATCGCAAGTATCATGGAAATGATTTATAATCTAACTTCCCAAGAGGAACCATCAGTTGATGTTAAAAATCAGCGAAATTTTGATATACTTTTGAACGATACTTTGGTGGAAAGTAACTTCGATTTGTCGAAACGTTATCCAACTATGTATGGTGTGACTGTTGAAACTTTGATGAATATCAATAATAATGAAGGATTGCGCATTCAATTAAAAGAACGGGAAGGAACGCCCGTAATGAGTGGCATTTTAATAGAAAAAATAAAATAGATAATGAAACGATTTTTAGTACTGATAGCATTAATTGCTACATCTTCTTTTTCACAAATAAAGGTTAGCACATACACTTATGCCATAAAAGGATCCGATACTCTCAAAATGGACGTTTACACGCCGAAAATTCTCAAGAAAACAGATTCTGTCCCTGTGTTATTATGGATGCATGGCGGTGGTTTTTCAGGAGGAGATAGAGCATTTCCGAGCGAGGCAAAATTGGGTCAACTCGCTGCAGAAAACGGGTATTTGGGGGTGTTCATATCTTATAGGCTTACGCGCAGAGGTCAATTGACAGGCTTTGGTTGTGACTGTCCGAAATCTGAAAAACTGCTCACTTTTAAAAACGCTGCTGTTGACTTTTTGGATGCTGCAAAATTTGTTTATCAGAACAAAATTCTTTTTGGAGCCGATACATCACGAATCATTGCAGGTGGCAGTAGTGCAGGGGCAGAAGGGATGTTGAATGCGGTGTATATGAAAGAATATTTTATTGACGATCTTAAACCGTATGAAAATATAAAGTTTGCCGGTGTCTTCTCCCTTGCCGGAGCGGTTGTGAATGCCGATTACATTACCAGCACCAATGCCTTGCCATCCGCTTTTTTTCATGGTACGGAGGATAATTTAGTACCGTTTGCAAGTTCTGCACATCACCAATGCAAACCAGATAGAAAAGGCTATATCATGCTGGATGGTTCTGCTACAATTGTGGACAAATTAAGAAAATTGGATACCCCTTTCTTCTTGTATAAAGTCATTGGTGGTAAACATGAAATGTCTTCGATTCCCTTTGAGCAAATGGATAAGGTATTTTCATTTTTTGATCAGACAGTGTTTAAGAAGGAAGTTATCCAAACGGTAAGAATTATCACAAAATAATACAACCTATGAAAAAAATGCTGTTATCTTTTCTTCTTGTTATTGTTTGTTTATCATGCAAAACAAAACAATCTGATATCACGGAAAAATCTATTTCCAGTGACGAAAAGCAGCGTCCCAACATCATTTTTATAATGGCTGATGATCACGCTACTCAAGCCATAAGTGCCTACGGACATCCAATAAGCAAATTGGCACCAACGCCAAATATTGACCGCATTGCATCGGATGGCGCTATTTTTAAGAATAATTTTTGTACAAATTCAATTTGCGGGCCGAGCAGGGCTGTAGTCTTAACTGGAAAGCACAATCATATCAACGGGTTTAGGATGAACGGCGATACTTTTGATGGTGATCAACCCACGTTTCCGAAAATGCTTCAAGAAGCCGGTTATCAAACGGCTATGATTGGTAAATGGCATTTGGATGGAGTACCCCAAGGTTTTGATCACTGGAATATTTTAACTGATCAAGGGAATTATTACAATCCTGATTTTATTGCCTATAACACCATTGAACAACGCATCGATACTACAAGGGTTTTTGGTTATGCCACCGATATCATTACCGATAACACCATTGAGTATCTCAACTCGGTAAAGGATAGTAAAGAACCGTTCATGATGATGGTACATCATAAAGCGCCACATCGTAATTGGATGCCTGCTTTGCGTCATGTAAACTTGTACGATGATGTTACCTTTCCTTTACCAGATACTTATTTTACAGATCATGAAGGATCGATCGCCTCAAAAGAACAACTTCAGACTATTTATCAAGACATGTATGAAGGTCATGATTTAAAAATGACCTTGAGAAAGGGCAGCCCTGAACTGGCGCACAATCCTTGGAAATCGGATTTTGGACGTATGACGCCAGAGCAACGCTCAACGTGGGACCAGGCGTATCAAGCAAAGAATGATGCCATGCATGACGCCAATATGAGCGCTAAAGAATTGGCAATATGGAAAGGACAACGGTATTTGCAGGAATATTTAGCGACTATTAAGTCCGTAGATGAAGGCGTTGGGAGAATTTTAGATTATCTGGATGCCAATGGTCTAGCAGAAAACACCTTAATCATTTATACCACGGACCAAGGGTTTTATTTGGGTGAAAAAGGTTGGTTTGATAAGCGATTTATGTATGAAGAATCTTTGGCCATGCCTATGGTAGCGAGATATCCAAAGGGCATAAAGAAGGGTACGGTTGTAAGCGCGTTAACGCAAAACCTTGACTTTGCAGAAACCTTTTTGGATTTTGCAGGCGTGGCTATTCCAAAGGATATGCAAGGCAAATCACTCAAATCATTATTGACCAACCCTAAAAATAGCAATGACGACTTTCGTGATGCCATCTATTATCACTATTATGATTTTCCTGCATTTCACATGGTTAAAAAAATGTATGGTGTAAGAACAAAACGATATAAATTAATCCATGTGTATGATGATATCGATCAATGGGAATTGTATGATCTTCAAAAAGATCCGAGCGAACTCACCAATCAAATTGATAATCCCAAGTATGATACGATTGAATCGGAGTTACGTATCAAATTGAAAGCATTGCAGGCAGAATATTTAGTAACAGATAAGGAATTTGAACAGGCCAGTAAAGAATCTGTCGCACGAGGCTATAAGGGCTTTGAACGATTGAGAGGTCAGACAGAGAATATCTACCAAAACAATTAAGTAGTCATGAATTTTTTAGAGTTTGATATAAATAAGGTAATGACGCAACACATCAAGAGTTTGTTGGTTTTTCTGATGGTGTTTCAGACTGCCAATGCGCAACATCTAACTGAGGCAACGGATGTCGGCTTTGATGATACGTTGTCAACAAAATCGACCTATTGCAATCCTATCGATATTGATTACTCTTATATGTCCCATTATCGCGGTAATAATGATGTGTCCTATCGCTCTGGAGCCGATCCGGCGATTGTGAATTTTAAGGGGCGTTTTTATCTGTTCGTCACCCGTTCACATGGGTATTGGGCATCGGATGATATGAGCAAGTGGACCTTCATAAAACCACAAAGTTGGTATTTTAATGGTTCCAATGCTCCAGCTGCTGCGGTGAAGGATGGAAAGATCATCGTCTTGGGCGATCCTTCGGGACGAGGTGCGGTGATTGAAACGGATAATCCTGAATTGGGCGATTGGAAAACGAACTATGCCGTGTTGAATCCGAATGGTGGAATTCAAGATCCAAATTTATTCTTTGATGATGATGGAAAGGTGTATCTTTATGAGGAATCTTCCAACAAATGGCCGATAAGAGGTATTGAGCTAGACGCTGAAAATTATTATATTCCAATAGGAGAACAAACTGATTTATTCAATCTTCAACCAGAAAAGCATGGATGGGAGCGGTTCGGACAAGATCATAATTCTGAATTAAAACCCTTTATTGAAGGCCCTTGGATGATGAAGCATAACGACACATATTATCTAGAATATGGCGCACCAGGAACCCAATGGAACGTGTATGCTGATGGCGTTTATACGAGTAAAAATCCGCTCGGTCCTTTTGAGTACGCACCATATAATCCGATATCCTATAAACCTGGAGGCTTTTTAAAAGGGGCTGGACATGGAAGTACGGTGAAAGATAATTCTGGTAACTATTGGCATTTTTCGACGATGGCGATTTCTGTGAATTTTAAATTTGAAAGGCGTTTGGGCATGTATCCAGCGGGTTTTGAAACGAATGGTCAGATGTATGTGAATACAGCTTATGGAGATTACCCGCATTATTTACCAGATACAAAAGTAGATCAGCACAAAGAACGATTTACGGGCTGGATGTTGTTATCATACAACAAACCAGTAAAGACCAATTCCCCTTTAGTTGAAAAAGAAATCAATGTGGTCGATGAAAGCGAAGAAGGCTACATGCAAGAACAGATCAAGGATTTTAATGTGAATAAAATCAACGATGAAGAAATCCGTAGTTATTGGGTATCCGAATCAAACAATGATTCCATTTATATCGAAATGGATTTGTTGAAACCGATGGATGTTAAGGCCGTACAGATCAATTTCCAAGATTTCAACAGTACCATCTTTGGAAGACCGGATGATATCAAACAGCAATTTATAGTATCATCATCGCTGGATGGCAACACTTGGAAACCAATTTTGGATTATTCCAAAAATGAACGCGACATGCCGCACGCTTATCTGGAACTGCAATCGTCAGTCAATGCACGCTATATCCGCTATGAGCATGTCTATTGCAAAAATGACTATTTGGCAATTTCTGAATTAAGAGTGTTTGGCAACGGCAAAGGCCAAAAGCCCAAAACGCCAGCTAAATTTAAAGTAGAACGTCAAAACGATAGGCGCAATGCCAATTTGACGTGGAATGAGGTCAAAGGCGCTACAGGATATGTAATTTATTGGGGCATAGAAAAAGATAAGCTCAACCTTAATGCCATGATGTATGACCAACCAAATTATGAGTTACGGGCGTTGAATACAGACCAATCTTATTATTTGCAAGTGGAATCTTTTAGTGAAAATGGTATTTCAGAACGAAGTGAGATTATATTTATAGAGTAACTATGTTCTGATTTTTTTTAAAATGAATGGTATCGAACCGTTATATAATTAATTATTAATCTAGATTTAAATAGTATGAAAAAAATTACATTTTTTAGTTTCCTGTTGATCACATCAATGGGATTCTCACAGAACAATCCTGTCGACTTTGAACCAGGAGGTGTTGGATCTGATTGGACCTTTGGATCATTTGCAAATGGCGACGACCCCATGCCCAATGTTATTTCAAATCCTGATGTATCTGGTATTAATACATCAGCAACTGTTCTTGAAGTTATCGTAAGAAATGCAGGTGACGATTTTGCAGGCTTTGTAACGGCGAGTATAGGCGAGTTTAATTTAACCGCTGCCAATAGTACTGTCAGAATGAAAATTTGGAAACCTGTAATTAGTGATGTCGGTTTTAAATTGCAAGATGGTGCTGGTAATAATCTGCCAAATGATATGGGTGAATTAAAAGTTCCAAATACAATTATCAATCAATGGGAAGAAATGACATTTAATTTTTCTCCCTATATTGGAGCAACTCAAGCTACCGGTTTAATGGAAATAGCATTTTTTCCAGATTTTGGGACTAGAGATCAAGATAGAACTATTTATATTGACGATATCACATTTTCCGCAGCTTTAAGTGTTAATGAATTCCAATC
>JBBSOJ010000142.1:0-8135 GCA_038259855.1 Flavobacteriales bacterium | reverse complement strand
GCGCTCTTCGAAATTCCTGAACCTGTTGCGGTTGATACGTCTAAATTAATCGTAGCACTGGATGCTGTTCGCGATCCCGGTAATTTAGGTACCATTATAAGACTTTGTGATTGGTTTGGGATCGAGCATTTGATTTGCAGTTCAACGACAGTGGATTGTTACAACCCTAAAGTTGTGCAGGCAACCATGGGGTCATTAACCCGTGTTTCCATCCATTATTTAGATCTTGAACAATTCTTATCTCAATCCAACACTCAAATATTTGGAGCTTTTATGGAAGGAGAATCTATTTATAAAGCGGAACTACCTGACAAAGGAATTGTAGTGATGGGTAATGAGGCGAATGGCATTTCACCAATGATTGAAAAATTGACCGATCGAAAAATAAGCATTCCACGCTTTGGTTCACATCAAAACACCGAGAGCTTGAATGTTGCCACAGCCACAGCCGTTATTTTGAGCGAATTTAAAAGACGATAAAATAACGTTTAAGTCATCTGTATTTAAAATGCTTTTGAAATGGTCTTCGAAAATTGAAGAGCCACTATTATTGAAACGTAAAATTCACAAATACGCCACGAGTTTGCATGGTATTGATATTACCAGTCCAAGGGCTGTTCGGATCCACATCTCTCACCACTTCATCATTTAAAGCGAAAACGCCTCGGATCGTTGGTGTAAATTTAAAATAGAAGAGATAAAAATCAATTCCGAAACCCAGTTCATAGAAGTACATATTTTTTTTAGTCCGGAATTGGCCATTTTTATTATCATCAGGATTTTCCTCCTGACTTGATAAGTTAAGAGCCGTAGAAAAGCCGCCAACGATAAACGGTTTGATATTATTGACGCGTTTAGTGGATATTTTTAATAATAATGGTAAGTGAATGTAGGTGGATTTCACTTCACGGAGTAGGTCGGCATCAGTAAAGTCCGTTCCTTGAAAATAAACGGGATCATACTGCAAGTTCCTTTGGGTTATGGACAAACCTGGTTCAAAACGGACATTAAAATAATCGTTGATTCTCACATCACCCACTAAACCTACATTAAAACCGAGACTGGTCTCAACTAAAATATCCGGTCGATCCTGTTCATATTCAAATTTGAAATCGTAACTGTTCAAACCAAAGAAATACCCCCAATTTAGACGGTTTTTATCTGTGGTGCCTTTTCCTCCATTGGCGTCATTGAGAATTTTTTCTTCTGAAAACCATTGCGCTGAAGCAGATTGTGCTACAAATAGAACTAAAAAAAGGAAACTTATTTTTTTCATAAATTATTTGGATGCTTTATAGATCGTTGCCACGCCAAAAGTTTGTGGTAAGTCTTTGACATTAGTAAACCCAATTTGCCTTAAAATATTGTTTAATTCTTCACCATATGGAAATTTTGAGGCAGATTCACTCAAATAAGCATAGGCCATTCGATCTTTAGAGAACACTTTACCAATAGCCGGTAAAATATGTTTGGTGTAAAATGAATACCCAATTTTATAAAATGGCTTCGTAGGAATCGATGTTTCTAGTATCACGAAAACACCTTTCGGTTTCAAAACACGATAAATTTCAGCAAGTCCTTTGTCAAGCGTTTCAAAATTACGGACGCCAAATGCCACGGTAATGGCATCAAATGTATTATCTTCAAATGGCAAATTTTCAGAATCTCCGACAACCATCTTAATTTTGGAATCTAGATCCTTGCTTGAAATCTTTTTTCGTCCGACATTAAGCATTCCCTCACTGATGTCTAGGCCTACAATCTCTTTAGCATCTGTTTTCGCAAGGCTTATCGCTAAATCTCCTGTGCCCGTTGCTATGTCTAAAATGTTTTGAGGTTGATGTTCGGAAATGATCGCAACGACTCTATTTCTCCATTTGATGTCAATTCCAAATGAAATTACGCGGTTGAGACCATCATATTCATTGGATATGGTGTCAAACATTTGGGTAACCTGTGCTTTCTTATTAAGCTGACTATCCTTATATGGAGTTACTTTTTCGGACATGCCTCTAATTTTTGACAAAGATAGAATAAAGGATTAGTTTTTAAATGATCCAAGAGATAAAAGACAGCAGCATCAAGACTAGGGTCCAAAAGAATCATCTTACACTGTCACTCAAACATATTTTTTAAAGGTTAGCTCATTATTGATACTATTTTTAGTGCTACAAGATTCGTTTTCAAAACAATTAGAAGCCCAATCTCAAAATTGTTCTTTACTGTTTACCACATCCTTCATCTAAAATTGTGTTATATTTGCATGTTTTTTGAATCTCCATAGATATGAAAATAATCATTGCGGGTGCAGGTGAAGTAGGATTCCATTTAGCAAAATTACTGTCGTTTGAATCACAGGAAATCACATTGCTTGATACCAAAAAAGAAAGTCTGGTTTATGCGATTGATCATTTGGACATTAGGGTCATTAAAGGTGATGCGACCAGTATAGCCGTCCTAAAGGATGCAAAGATTGATACATCCGACTTATTCATTGCTGTAACATCTTCAGAAACCACCAATATTACGGCCTGCGTTTTGGCAAAGCAATTAGGGGCAAGAAGAACCATTGCTCGAATATCAAATACTGAATTTATAGATAATAAAGAGATTGTCGGCTTTTCCAAATTCGGAATTGACGAATTGATTTCACCAGAAGCCTTGGCTGCCTCCGAAATTGAGTTGTTATTGAATCAATATGGGTTTAATGATAATTATGAATTTGAAGGAGGCGCGCTTACGATGTTGAGCCTTCGACTGTCTAGAACAGCGACCTTTGTGGACAAAACTGTTAAGGAGGCTGCAAAATCATTCCCTGAACTACACTTTGTTCCCATTGCCATTCAACGTCTAGGAACACAATACACGATTATTCCGCGTGGCGACACCCAATTTAAAGAAGGTGACAAGGTCGTCTTTATAACGTCTCAAGGTGGTGATGAGGAATTATTTGAACTGTCTGGTCGCGTGAGAATCGACATTCGAAACATCATGATTCTTGGCGGTAGTAAAATTGGTTTGAAAACGGCGAAGGACTTATGTCAAAGCAAATTCAAGGTAAAATTAGTGGAAAGCAACAAGGAAACCGCTTTTGAATTGGCAGACGATTTACCAAACGCTTTAGTGATTAATGGTGACGGACGTAATGCTGAATTGTTGGAGGAAGAAAACATCAGTAATATGGATGCCTTCATTGCTGTCACAGGGAATTCTGAAACCAACATCATGTCATGTTTGGTAGCGAAATCCAAAGGGGTTAAAAAAACCATCGCTTTGGTGGAAAACATGGATTATTATCAATTATCCCAATCCATCGGAATTGATACGTTGATCAATAAAAAGCTTTTAGCAGCGAATAATATTTTCCGATACATTAGAAAAGGTGAGGTTGTGGCCATGACCAAACTGAACAATATGAATGCTGAATTGTTGGAATTTGAAGTCAAACCAAAATCCAAAATAACAAACAAGCCCATCCGGGATTTAGATTTTCCGAGATCCGCCATTATTGGCGGCGTCATCAGAGATGGAAAAGGAATGATTCCGTTGGGAAATTTTAAAATAGAAGGAGGCGATAGAGTAGTAGTGTGCTGTTTGCCGCGATCGATTACCGAAGTTGAAAAGTTTTTCTTTTAGGAAATGGGAAAATTCAACTATAAGATTATATGTCATTTTTTTGGATTGTTATTGCTCTTCAATGGGGGTTTCATGCTAGTGTCAACCCTCGTAAGTCTTATTTACGATGATGGCGTTACTTTAGAACTATTTTTATCTGGCATCACGGTGCTCATATTGGGTATTGTCCTAATGTACTTTACAAAAAAACATAGTAAAGTGATGAATCGGCGTGAAGGGTACATCGTCGTGACGTTCGGTTGGATCGTTATGGCCGTCTCGGGTGCAATCCCTTATATGGTCACTAATGCTATTCCATCTTTTACGAGTGCCTTTTTTGAAACGATGTCAGGCTATACCACTACCGGTGCCACAATTTTGAATGATATTGAAATTATCCCGAAAGGTGTGCTTTTTTGGAGAAGTACGACACATTGGATTGGTGGTATGGGTATTATCGTATTGGCAATTGCCATTTTGCCTTTGTTGGGTATTGGAGGCATGCAGTTGTTTAGTGCGGAAGCACCAGGACCGAGTTCAGATAAGTTACATCCTAGGATTACCGATACAGCGAAGCGCCTATGGCTTATATATTTTGGATATACCATAGCGGAAACCATATTACTTCAGGTGGCAGGAATGTCTTTTTTTGATGCGATCAATCATTCTATGAGTACGCTATCTACAGGTGGCTTTTCAACAAAGAATGCCAGTGTAGCTTATTGGAATGACAATCCCATGATACAGTATATCATTATTTTATTCATGTTTTTAGCGGGTACCAATTTCGTTTTGAGCTATTATACTTTCAAAGGGAATGTACAGCGCGCTTTGGGTGATGAAGAATTACGTTGGTATTTCCGGTTTATTGTTTCTTTCACGATTGTCGTTGCGTTAATTGTTTATTTTCGTGCAGATCTCACCGTGTCCACCATAGACCATCCTATGATTTGGGGAAAGGCAGAGGCCGCTTTCAGACATTCATTGTTTCAGGTGTTGACAGTAATTACAACGACAGGTTTTATAACGGCTGACTATACACTTTGGACCCCTTTTTTGGTCGTATTTTTCTTCGGGATCATGTTCCTCGGAGGATCTGCCGGAAGTACTTCGGGAGGCGTCAAAGTCATGCGGCATTTGATCCTGATCAAAAACGGTTTTTTGGAATTCAGAAGAGCATTGCACCCAAATGCGATCTTGCCTGTGCGCTATAACAATAAAGCCATTTCTGGCGAGATTGTATTTAATATTTTAGGATTCTTTATTCTTTACATGCTCTCGTTTATCGTTGGTGCTTTGGTCTTTTCTAGCTTTCAGATCGATTTTCAGTCAGCGATTGGTTTATCAGCTTCCAGTTTGGGGAATATTGGGCCTGCCCTTGGTGATTTTGGGCCTGTGAATAATTATGCGGCACTACCGCCTGCAGCGCAATGGTGGTCAGCATTCCTGATGTTGATCGGGCGTTTGGAGCTGTTCACGGTCCTGATTATTTTGAGCCCATGGTTTTGGAGGGACCGTTAGATTACTCTTTTGTGATGCTTCCTAATTTCCATTGAAAGAACATTCCCATGCTACCGTAGGAGTCAACAGCGTTAATATTGGAGTGCAATTGCAATCCAAGCGAAAAGCGTTTTCCTGTTTGAAATCCAATACGTAGTTGTAAAGGAATGCCGATAGTGCTTTCTCCGGTGTCAACATAGTCATAATCTGGAGAAGAAAAGCAGAAACCGCCAAAACCGCAGTCGCCTCCTTCCGTTCCAGGAATTGCTACCGGGGTTGAAATTGTACGATTGAAATACCCAAGACCAGCATACGCATCTACATAGAGCCAGGTTTTAAGTTTCAGTTCACGCCCAAACAGGATACTAACTTCAGAAATACTCTCGCTTTTTGAAGCGCCAAATGATGGAAAATTTACTTCACCACCCACCAAGGCAAAAAGTTTAAATATATTTTTGTTTTTCTTTAAACTGATACCAACATCAAAGGCAATACCACCATTACCGTCGTTTCCGTAAAAATTAATAGGTGAAAAATCTACGGCATAAAATTTCAGCCGTTGATCTATGTCTTGTGAAAAAATAGGGAGCGAACAAAAAAATGCCATTAAAATGAGTAGATGTTTCATGATCTTTGTTTTTTAAATTGTTATATAATTTTAAAACAATTGCATTTGAAACTATCCAAAATATGGCAAAATGCTGAAATTAGGACAACTTCATGTTTACGAAATCAATGAACTTGATGCTTTTTTTTGTAAGCCACAGGTGTCAGGGTTATCAATTTTTTAAAGGCAGTGTAAAATGTTGACTTTGAGTTAAAACCGCTTTCAAGACCTATGGATAGTATCGTATAATGGTTGAATTCAGGATTTTTGAGCAACTCGGTGGCATAACGAACACGATACTCATTAATCAACTCTGAAAAATTCTGATGAGGTTGGGCATTGATGATTTTTGATAGATGGCTTGGGCTGATGTTCAAAGTATTTGCACAAGTTTCAAGACTTAAGTTCGGATTTAAATAGAGCTCCTTTACTTCGATTTGTGTTAATATATCCGTAATAACTTCGGAGTGTCCATCTTTAGCTACGGTCGTTTTTGAATAGATTTTAGCTGGAGAGTTTTGAATATCATGTCTTAAATGAACTCTATCCGCTCTTAAATTATAGCGAAGAAATCCTTGAAATGCAATCCAATAAATCAATAAGGAGGATCCCAAACGTAAAGGATAGTACATATAATCTTGGGGAATATCCAATACGATATTGATTAGCACAGCGACCAGCCAAAATAACGACACTACCGAGAACCATAAAATGCTTAAGCCATTTCAAATCATCAAAACGCAAAGCAAACTTATATAAGTGAGATTCTTGAAATATTATTCTATAGCATTTCCAAAAAAGAAAAAGTGCAAAAAATACATTCAACAGTTCTTCATATTGACTGTATTTGGAGATTACATCTTCTGGGTAGCTTGTAATATGACAATACGCCATCAAGCTCAAACGACCTAAAACTTCAAAGGTAAATATGGAAAGTATCAAAGCAGTAAAATCCTTGCGGACACTCTGGATTTTTAAAAAATGAATTAGGAATATATAAAAGGAAGGAACAATAAAAAAGTACCAAGGGACTTCAAAATGCTTGACAAAAAAGACGTCAGGCATAAATCTTTTAGCAATAAGCCAAGCTTGAAGATTATTGAGAGAAATACTCAAAATCAGAATATTTAAGAATGAAATAGTATAAGAAATTTTTCGTTTTGGAAAAAATGATAGGGTTACTATATTAAATAAAAAGCCATATATAGCACCAGTAATCAGAAGTAAATTGAAAAATGCTTGAACCATTTTCAGATTTGATTGATGACTAAATGTACCATTATATTTCAATCAATCTCACAGTAACCCGAAAATTCAACTAGGCGTGCTACTTTTTTGGAAAAAATTTCCTTTATTTTTTTCCGAATTATGATAGGTTTAAATGAATCTTTTATGCTTTTAAAATAATTAAGGTTCAAGGTATTATCAATGTAAAATCATTGAAATCTCTTTTCAGTAGATATAGTTCTGGTAAATAGGTTACCAAAGAAACGTTCATAAAAAAACTTTACGAATAGATTTTTATAAAGATATTTTCAGAAAAAAGTTCTTCAAGATGGAACTAAAGGTTGCTTTAAAAAAGTATGGCAATCGCTTAAATAAAAAAATCGCACAACAAATATAGAATCTGTTATGCGGTTTTATGATATAAAATTTTTAAATAGTGCAGTTCAGTCGCAGCTAAAAAGTTTTGTGTTACTCTAAAGACGCCTTAATTCTTTTCACAGCCTCAATAATTTGTTCCTGTGATGCAGCATAAGAAATGCGAATACAATTAGGGTTTCCAAATGCTTCGCCAGTTACTGTTGCTACCAAGGCTTCCTCCAAAAGATATAATGAAAAATCAGTGGCGTTATTAATTTTATGGCCTCGAAGTTCTTTTCCAAAGTAGTGCGAAATATTCGGGAATACATAAAACGCCCCTTCTGGAACATTGTTCTCAAAAGTCGGGATCTCGTTCAATAATTTGATAATCAAATCGCGACGCGTCTTAAACTCGTCTACCATGTACTGAATGCGAGATGGTGATTCGTTCAATGCCGTGATAGTGGCACGCTGCGCAATACAATTGGCACCACTCGTTATTTGCCCTTGCATTTTATTACAAGCTCTCGCGATGTATTCTGGTCCTCCGATATAACCGATCCGCCATCCGGTCATTGCAAACGCTTTGGAAACACCGTTTACAGTCACGGTACGATCGTACATATCCTCAAATTGCGCCATGCTAGCATGTGTTCCTACAAAGTTGATATGCTCATAGATTTCGTCAGAAATCACGATGATATTTGGATACTTTTGAAGAACATCGACCAAACCTCTCAACTCCTCTTTACTGTAGACTGAACCACTAGGATTACAGGGTGAACTATACCAGATCATTTTAGTTTTGGGAGTGATGGCGGCTTCCAAT
>JBBSOJ010000141.1:0-8195 GCA_038259855.1 Flavobacteriales bacterium | reverse complement strand
TGATGTCCAAGTTCTGCAATACGTTTTAGGTCAAAGTATTGACCGGTGTAATAATTGACGCCACCAATCATGACCAAGGCTATCTCTTCACCGTGCTTTTTGAAAATAGTTTCTAGATCCTCATAATTGACGAGATCCTCATCTTGGCGAGCTTTCCATAGTATCAATCCATCTTTATCATCATAACCATGATGCCGCAGTTGCGATTCCATCGCATATTTATCAGAAGGAAAGGCGTCGGCTTCGATTAAAATTTTATATCGAGTTTTGGTCGGTTTATAAAAAGAGACCATCATTAAATGGAGATTTGTGGTCAATGTATTCATAACTACCACCTCGATTGGTTTGGCGCCGACGATGGTGGCCATGGTTTTGTTTAAGTATTCATGATAATCTAACCAAGGATGTTTGGCGACAGTGTGGCCTTCTACTCCCAAATTTGCCCAGTCATCTAATTCTTGATTGATATAGGTTTTGGTGGATTTTGGTTGCAGCCCCAGAGAATTACCTGTCATATAGATCAGGTCATTTCCATGATCATCCTTTGGAATATGAAATTGTTGTCTGTAAGATGCTAATGGGTCATTTTGATCCTGAAGATTGGCAAATTCTAATCCTGTTTGGTACTTTAACACAGCTAATAGTTTTCAGTTCCAACAAAAATAAGGATTAAAAGGATAGTATTGATGGTATCGTTTGCCCTTTTATAAGCTAGAATTTAATTCATTCTCATTCTGTAAAGTGCTTGTTTTGATTGGTTCCAATTTATTTCAACATTGAAAAGGACACTTCAAAAAGTTGTATATTTAATAAAATTGAATTGCTATGACTAAAGTAAAAGAATATTCAAACGGTGAGGTAACAGTAGTTTGGAAACCTGAATTGTGCAGCCATACAGGAATTTGTTCAAATGGTTTGCCAGATGTTTTCCGGCCAGATGAAAAACCATGGATACAACCGGACGGGGTATCTACAGAAGCTATTGTAAAACAAGTCAAAAAATGCCCTTCTGGCGCATTGACACATTATATGAATAGTGAGAACAAAGTAGAAATGGAATCATCTACGGATGACAAAATAAAAATCGAGGTTCGTGAAAGGGGCCCATTAGTGGTTCACGGTGAACTGGCTATAACCCATTCAGACGGGTCAAAAGAATTAAAATCAAGGGTTACGACGTTCTGTCGATGCGGTACATCGTCCAATCAACCGTTTTGTGATGGCTCACACAAGGAAGTTGATTATGAAAAATAATAATAAATGACTTGAACAGAACAGCTACAGAAAATGATCACTTAAGTTGTTTTAGTTCAAATTAGCTGATCTAAACATTATTTGAACGTTAGAGAACGGTTAGATCAAATAAAGTGTTCCTTAATCAAGGAATCAATTCGTCACTTTAATACTTGTAAAGTGAAGATTCCAATTCCCTTCCGCTTTTTTATGTGATTTTGCTAACTTAAGACCATTGTACTCTTCATAATCTTCCCAAGTAGTGATAATGGAAGGTTCTTGAGAATTTTTTTGTCTAAAGACCCATTCTTTTATTACATAGTCATCGCCATAATAAAAATCATACGCATCTCCAGGCGTGTAGCCTCCTTCATCCGTATACGTTAATGTTATTTTTTTCATGGTTTTTTTACTGATCGGTGCCTGTTCATCTTTTGGCTCACTGATCTTAGCCGAAGCATCCCAAATTAATTGAAAAGGTGCCAACAGCCAATATTTATCGTTAATAAAACTTTTGTCCGCGTTCATGGACATACTGTCAACACTTTTCCGGTTGTAGGTTAGTGTGTCTTTAGCGATGATCATTGTCACGTCTTGGGTCCTTGGATTCCAGATCCAAGAGCGCTCAAAATGAGTTGAATCACTATCAACATTAAACGTAAATTCTAATTGAGAGACAGTTTTCCAATGTTCAAAACCGTTTGCGAAAGCAATATTTTCGGCCGTGCTTAATGGCTTATCTTCGGTCATAGTAGTGTCTGCGACTTTGACATCTGATTTACAGGATAAAAGTGTCATCAATAAACTGAAACAAGTAAGAAGTCGTATCATGATTTTTTTGATTTTTTTCAAAGATATCGATTAAATGGCATTCATGCTGTAGGTATTAATGTCCAATACAGATAAAAACAAAATCAAGGCTAATTATAGGACAAAAAACATCTCATTTGAATAAACTCAATTCAAATAAAAAAGCCTGCAATTATCAAATTGCAGGCTTTATGTTTTAAAGATTACTATTTATTTTATGAGTTGCGGAAACTTTGCTTTGAAACGATTCAATCTTGGTGCTGATACATTTCTGATATAACCATCATTGGGATGTAAACGTTCGTAATCTTGGTGATAGTCTTCGGCAATCCAGAATTTTTGGAATGGATATACTTCAGCGGCAATTGTTTCGTTTAATTCTTTTGCTAACTTGCTTTTTTTATCATTAATAATGTTTTTTTGCGCATCATTTTGATAAAACAGAATCGAGCGGTATTGAGATCCGATATCATTTCCTTGACCATTGACTTGTGTCACATTTTGAGACCCAAAATAAACATCCACTAGCGTAGAAAAACTCACGACTGCAGGGTCGTATATCACTTCAACTACTTCAGCGTGTCCTGTGGTTCCCGTGTTACTTGCTTCGTAGGTCGGATTGCTAGTATGCCCTCCGGCGTAACCACTGATAACATCCTCCACACCTTTCACGTGATCGTAAATAGCTTCGACGCACCAAAAGCATCCACTAGCAAAATAGGCCTTTGCTTTTCCATTCTCCATGGCTACTTCAACAGGGGTTGCATTGATAACTTCCTGCTGTTTGGGGTTGACCTGTGCTTCATTTTTACAGCTGATCAAAAATATCAGCGAAAGAGATAATAAGATGGTTTTCATATGTTTTATTTATGTGGTCGGTTTATGCTATGGGTTCCTAACTTAAATTGTGTGAAAGTTTTATTAAAAAAAAGCCTATACAATAGAATGTATAGGCTTTTATATGTCAAATTACCATTGATTAACTCAATTTAGCAAATAATTTTTCCATTTTCGCTTTTTGCTCTTCTGCAAGTGCAGCATCCACTAAAATACGACCTGAATGCTCATCAGTTATTACTTTTTTACGAGAAGCAATCTCTACTTGAATTTGTGGTGGAATAGTGAAAAACGAACCTCCTGATGCACCACGTTCGATAGCTACCACTGCAAGACCATTTTTTACATTATTTCGAATTCTCAAATAGGCCTTCACCAATCGTTCATCAATTTTTTCTTGATAATCATTGGATTTGTCTATTAAAGCAGTTTCTTCTTTTTCTGTCTCCGCTAAAATAGCGTTCAACTCACTTTTCTTGTGCTTTAAGTGAGACTGACGGTCTTTCAAACGCTCTTTTGTTTCAGAAATAACCTCTTTTTTCTGCTCAATTTGGGCTTTATATTCTTTGATGTGCTTTTCAGCCAATTGAATCTCTAATTCTTGAAACTCAATTTCTTTTGTTATAGAGTTGAATTCTCTATTATTTCTCACATTCTTCTGTTGCTCGGCATATTTTTTTATGAGAGTTCTTGCTTCCTCCATCATATTCTTTTTTGCCTTAATGTCATTGTCGATGACTTCCAATGTGGAATTAAACTTTTCCATTCTGGTATTGAGACCTTCCACTTCATCTTCAAGATCCCTAACTTCCAACGGAAGTTCACCTCTAATGTTTCTGATTTCGTCCACTCTTGAATCGATTAATTGCAGATCATACAATGCTCTTAATCGCTCTTCTACGGTCAGTTCAGCTTTTTTTGCCATAATTTATAGATACTTTATAGTATTCGTATTCGTCGTTCATAAAACGACTGCAAAATTAGTGAATTTTTTCGAGAGATAATCGGCTAAAAAGTTTTTTGTGAACTGTTCACTTTCATAATGTCCAATGTCTACTAAAAGTATGTGGCCTTCTGCCGAAAAAAAGTCGTGGTATTTGAGGTCGGCTGTAATCAGTATATCCGCTTTTGCTGACTTGGCGGCTTGAATGGCAAAACTTCCCGATCCGCCCAAAACAGCGATTTTACGAACCGTTTCTTTTAATATTCGCGAGTGTCTCATACCAGAAACAGCCATACGTTGCTTTACAAACTCTAAAAATTCTTCAGTTGCCATGTCATTTTCAAGCATTCCGACCATGCCCATCCCTATAGATTGGTTTTGGTTATCGAGAGTGATGACTTCGTAAGCGACTTCTTCATAAGGATGATTTGAAAACAAAGTACTCAATACTTTAGATTCAATATGTTTTGGAAACGTCACAGAAATCTGTGTTTCTTCTTCTTGATGAAACTCGCCCTTGACCCCTTTTACAGGTTTGGAATGTTCGTTTCCTTTGTACGTTCCTGTTCCTTCCGTAGTAAAACTGCAATTCTCATAGTTGCCGATAGCGCCTGCGCCACTTTCGAATAATTTCAACCTCAAATGATGAGCATCATTTTTTGGAACATAGGTAGTCAGTTTTTTGATTGTTCCTTTTTGAGGAATTAAAATGGATTTATTTATCAAGCCCAACTGATTACAAATTATATCATTGACGCCGTGTATACAATTATCCAATGCCGTATGTATGGCAAATATGGCAATATCATGTTGAATCGCTTTGATGACCACGCGCTCTACATAGGAGGTTCCGTTTAATTTTTTTAAACCTTTAAAAATAATGGGGTGGAAGCTTACGATGAGGTTGCACTTTTTTTCAATGGCTTCATCCACAACCGATTCCAGCGTGTCGAGCGTTACCAGAATACCTTCCAAGGCATTGTTTTTGTTACCGACCAATAAGCCTACATTGTCAAAATCTTCTGCATAATGTAATGGTGCCAATGTTTCGAGATGATCAATAACATCTTGTATTATCATGGGAATTTCAATATTTAGGTTCAACGTAAAGATAAAATATTATATTTTCGTTATGATGAAATTAATTAGGTATCTCCTTTTTCCTGTGGTTCCGTTCTATTTTATAGTAACCTGGCTGCGTAACAAATTTTTTGATTGGGGACTTTTTGAATCCAAAGCATATCAAATTCCTATTGTGTGCGTTGGTAATTTGAGTGTTGGCGGTACAGGGAAAACACCAATGATTGAATATCTAATTCGGTTGTTGAAAAATGAGTTTAGGCTAGCCACATTGAGCAGAGGCTATAAACGAACAACTGAAGGATTTGTTATGGCAGATGCATATGCAACAGCCTCTAGCATTGGAGATGAACCTTATCAGTTTCATACGAAATTTGATGACATTATAGTAAGTGTTGATGCGAATCGACAGCGCGGAATCGCCCAACTTATGCAAGCTACTGTTCCGCCCGAAGTGCTATTGTTGGATGATGCGTATCAACATCGTAAGGTTAAGGCTGGTTTTAATATTTTACTAACGTCTTATCATGACCTCTATGTGGATGACATTCTTTTACCGACAGGAAATTTAAGAGAGCCAAAAAGTGGCGCTAAACGCGCGCATCTCATTGTGGTCACCAAATGTCCTAAAACGATTTCTGAACTTGAGAAGGAGAGCATAGTCGAGAGGCTAGCTCCGACTAAACGTCAACATGTCTTTTTTAGTTGGATTGATTATTCGGAAATTATAAAAAATAACGATCAGGAAATAATGGTCACTTCCTTAAGGAATAAGCATTTCACACTTGTAACAGGAATTGCCAATGCGGCTCCGCTTGTCAGCTATCTACAATCTCAAAATCTCCAATTTGAGCATTTGAATTTCCCCGATCATCATGATTTTACCGATAGGGAAATTTCCATGTTAAAAGAAAAGGAGTGGATATTGACTACAGAAAAGGATTATATGCGTTTAACCACGCGATTGCAAGATCACAGCAGTTTATATTATCTTCCAATAACACTAGCCATTGATCGGGCTGCAGAATTTAATCAATTGGTGAAGCTGGGAATTAAATAGGAGATGTTGCAGAATTCTCATTTGCTTTTAATGCGCCATACAACTTACGCTCAAAATCATCTTGTCGGAATGGTTTTGAAATAATATCGTCAAATCCTGCCTCATCAAATTCGTGCATTTTATCATCAATCGTGACTGCAGTCAATGCAAAAATAGTAAGTTCCTTATCAAATGTCCGTATGATTTTTGTCGCTTCCAAGCCACTTATGCCAGGCATGTGAATGTCCATTAGCACCACATCGTACCGCTCTTCTTTAACGCGCTCAACAGCGGCCTCGCCATTATCAACCACATCGCAGTACAGATTCATTTTGTTGAGAATCTTTTTGGTAATCATCTGATTGATCTTATTATCTTCAACGACCAATATTTTAATATTACTTAATTCCACTGCCTCAATGTTTTTGAAAGGTTTCGGTTTTTCTTCAGCTACTATTTTATCAGAAGAATAGGTAAGGGGTATTTCAAAGAAAAACGTAGTTCCTTTTCCTAGCTCACTTTTTAGGTAAATCTTACCTTTTAAAATATCAATTAATCCTTTTACAATAGAAAGTCCAAGTCCCGTGCCACCATACTTTCTATTGATTTGTATCGAGCCTTGAGAAAAGCTTTCAAACATATGTTCTTGCTTTTCTTTAGTGATGCCAATCCCATTATCTTCTATTTCAAAGCGAAGTGTATAAACGTCAAGAATCTGATTGATCTTATAAACCCTTACCCAAATATCCCCGTCTTTTGTAAATTTGATGGCATTGCCAATAAGATTGATCAAAATTTGAGATATTTTCAGCTGATCAGCCATAAAGTTGGATGGAAGACCTTTTTCATAGTTATAATGCATCTTCACATTATTATCGTGTGCTGAATTGCTTAAAGCTGATACCACATTTTCAACTTTCTTCTCTAGATTGAATAATTCAGGATCCAAATCAACTTTATTGGCTTCAATTTTATTGATCTGTAAAATATCATTTATAAATGTCAAAAGATAATCACCTGAAAATTTAAGGGATTTTAAATGTTGAACCTGCTCTGGTTTTGGGCTCTCATCCAACAACATATTGGTGAGGCCCGTAACGGCATAAAGTGGCGTTCTTAACTCATGCGTCACTGTTGACAGGAAATTTGCCTTGGTTTTCGACGCTAATTCTGCTTTTTCTTTTGCCAACACCAATTCGTCATGCTTCTTGTGAAGCATGTTATTGGTCTTTAACCTGATGTTATTATTTTTATATAACGACAGTGTCAAAAGGGATAAAATAGTGATTAATGCGATACTTAAAATAGTGGTAATCCGAGTTAAATTGTTTGATGCATCTGCTTCCTCAAGTTGCACTTCCATTTGTTTTTTTTCAGCCTCATGATAATCGTTGATAAACTGAATCTTATTGACCGGAGATAAACTTTCTCTTTTAATATTTAAGATAGAATCCGATAATTGAACATGCTTTTTTAAGAATTCATTTGCCAATTGATAGTTGCCCATACGCTCATAAATATCGCTTAAGGTAGAGTAACTGACATTCTTGTTTTCAAGGATATCGTTGTCTTTTGCTATCTGCATCCCTTCTTTTGTGATAGACAAGGCAGTATCGTGGTTGCCCAGAAGACTCATAACTTTTCCGTTATAAATCATGGCACTACTCAAAACTCTAGGTTGCTCGAATTTTTTTGATAGAATGATCGTTTTATCCAAAAGAGATTTTGCAGTGTTGTACTCTTTCATTTGAATATAAACCTTGGCTTCATTCAAGGTGATTTCCGGAATGTAAGCATCGAGTTGCTCTTCTTCAAATTTCGTTTTTGCGGAATTGAAATAATCCAAAGCATTTTGGTACTCGTTCTTGCTGGCATGAAGAATGCCGCGAACATTGTATGTGATCGCAAGATTTGAATCATCACCGATCTCACGTTGAAATTCAGCGGCTTTGGTTAATGAAATAAGTGCTTTTTCAGGAGCTTCAACGGTATACTGAAGTTTGGCTATTTTAGTATGTAGAATTCCTTGAAAACGCTTGTCTTTGATTTTTTCTGCAACTTCTAACGCTTTATCTAAATTGTCGTTTGCGCTAAAATAATCCCCGCGTTCCGATTGAATGTCGGAATGTGCTATATGGTTTTCGATGCGCATTCGGAGCACATCCATATCTTCGTTGGGAGCCTCTTGAGAGAATACATGCGTTGAAACACAAATAAAAATTGCAAGTATATAGTAGTTGAAATGGAACATAT
>JBBSOJ010000140.1:0-8204 GCA_038259855.1 Flavobacteriales bacterium | reverse complement strand
ATTAAAAGAAAGAAGGATGAGGTGACGACAGCGTATCAGGAAGTTAAAACTGAAGAGCTCGTAAAAGCCAATAACCCTAGTGTAATCAACAGTTTAGCAGGTAAAGTATCTGGTCTTGCCATTACTACGAATAGTGCTGGTGTAGCAGGTGAATCTCGTATTGTATTGCGTGGTAACAGATCTATTTCTGGAAACAACGAAGCATTGGTTGTTATTGATGGAGCAATCTCCAATACGACATTCTTAGATGCGTTGGATCCAAACATTATTGAATCTGTAAACGTTATTAAAGGTGCGGCTGGTTCTGCATTGTACGGTTCACAAGGTTCAAACGGTGCGATCATCGTAACTACGAAGAAAGGATCTGTTGGAGAGAAAATGACGTTGAACATCAACACGTCTGTTGAGTTCGAAACAGTTGATTATGTTCCTGAAAGACAGACCCGTTATGGTCAAGGTTGGGATTTAGGTAATGGCTTCGAAAACATCATTTATGAGAATGGTGCTTGGGGTCCTGAATTTGATGGTCAAATGGTACCTGTAGGGTTACCACAAGCTGACGGAAACTTTATTATAGCGCCTTTCAGTACTAGAGGATCTGATAATATTAAAGAATTCTTTGATACAGGTTTTACTAGACAGAATTCGTTTCAATTAACAGGCGGCAATGACACTGGTTATTTCAGAATCGGTGGCCGTAACGTAAGAACGGAGTTCGTTATTAAAAATGATCAACGTAAACGTAACACCTTTACATTAGGTGCTGGTCAAACTATTGGAAAATGGTCTGCGAACGCAAATGTTATTTATACAAACACATCTGCGACGTATCACAATGGAGATTTGTACAATCAGTTGTTACAAACTGCATCAAATATTCCAATTAGAGAATTTGAGTTTTCTGGTAACGAAGGGCATTGGAATGCATATTACACCAATCCTTATTGGAATAGAGACAATCAGAGAGCAGAAACTGAAAGTACGAATATCAGTTTAGCTGGTGATCTTGCTTACTCTGTCAATGACAATATTTCCGTGAAGTTATTAAGTAACGCACGTATCAATAGCGGGGGCTTCCTTCAATTCCAAAATGAATATATCGAGCCACAGGAAATTATTAGCAATACTGGAGCAAACAGATCGTTGCCATCAAGTTTTGTTTACAACAACACAAGAAGCAGTGCTTATTACACGGATTTATTCATCAATCTTGATTACATGCTAACGGATGATGTATCTTTTGCTGCTAATTTTGGTTTGAATAATCAATACTTCAAAAGCAGTCGTGCTCAAGTTGGTGGTACTGGCTTAACTATTCCTGGTCTATACAATTCTAGTAATTTAAGTAATGGTTTTGACGACGCATTTACGGATGATGACAGACGTGCAAATTCTCGTATTGGTGCATTTGCTAACGTTGATTTAGGATATAAAGATTTCTTGTTCTTAAACGTAACTGGTCGTAATGACTGGTCTTCAGTTTTAGCAAAAGACAATCAGTCTTATTTTTATCCAAGTGCGAGTTTGGCATTTTTACCAACAAAGGCATTTGATAACTTCGGTGGTGATTTCCTTAACTACATGAAGATCACTGCGGCTATCGTAAAAGTTGGTAACGATGGTGGGATTGGAGCTTATGCAATACAACCAATTTTCAATCAAGCACCACAATTTCCTTTAGGAGGTCAAAATTCATTTTTAACGGATAATGGTATCACTGATCCCTTTTTGACACCTGAATTTACAACATCTCAAGAAGTAGGTGTTTTATTTGGTTTTCTAAATGATAGAATTACGTTAGACGCTAGTTATTCACAGTTCAACACGATTGATCAGATTACTTCTATTGATGCATCTGCAGCTTCTGGTCTGTCTAGAACGACCATAAATGTGGGAGAAACTGAAGGATACTCATTAGAATTCGACTTAGGTCTTAAAGTGTTGAGAAGCGACAATCTGAAGTGGAATGTAAACTTGGGTTATGCTCTTAACGACAATGAGGTTGTTAAGGTATCAGATCAAGCATCTCAAGTCCCATTAGGTGGTTTTGCAGGCCTTGCACAAGTATTTGCGATTGAAGGGGAAGCATTTCCTGTAATCCAAACAAATTTCTACGAAAGAGATCCTGAAGGTAGAGTCTTAATTGACCCAGCCAATGGTAACCCAATCGAGGCATCTGGTCTCAAAATCGCAGGTAGAACCACACCTAAACATATTGTGAACTTAAATTCGTCTTTTACATTTAAAAGATTGACGTTAGCTGCCACTATGGACTACAGAACAGGACACGTCTTCTATTCTGCTGTTAAAGAGAACATGACATGGCCAGGTCACGCTGTAGAAACAGCTCAAGGTGGTCGTGGGGCGTTTATTTTCCCAAATTCAGCCATTGAAACAGCTCCAGGTGTATTCGAAGCTAATACGACAGTACCATCAGGTGGAACTACTGCCGGTGCGTACATCAACTGGTGGGGTGTTTATAGAGGTGTTGGTGAGAATAATATTATTGATGCATCAGCGTTCAAATTGAGAGAGCTTTCACTGCGTTACGATATCAATCCTGATTTCTTTAAGAATACATTTATCACTAATTTAAGTGTATCAGCGACTGCTAGAAATGTATTTACGCTTTTACCTTCAGAAAATAGAGGTTACGGAGATCCAGAACAAGGATTTAGCAGTGGGAATTCACAAGGTATTCAAACTGTTGGTAATTCTGCTCTTCAAAGTAATGGTGCCACTAATTTGGCTAACTACCCACCGACAAGAACTATTGGATTAGGTGTTAATTTAATTTTTTAATAAAAACAATTATGAAAAAACATATTTATAAAGCAGTATACCTACTCGTATTTGCTATTACATTTAATGCTTGCGAAAGTACTTTAGATATCAATGAGTCTCAAGTTGATGCAACAGAAGGCTTAGTCACTCCAGATCTCTTATTGGCTGGTGCAATACTAGCGCCACGTCCGATTATGGATGTGACATTGAGTGAACTAGGCAGTATTTTTATGAACCAATGGGGAGGTGACATCAATAATGTTACTGGAGGTTTTCAAGATGAATTCAGATTAAATCTTACCCAAAATTTTTATCCAACCGTTTGGCGAGACCTTTTTACAGGAACTACGACAAACCAGCGAGGAATTGCGACATACCAAACGATCATTAATTTTGAGGGTGAAGGCTATGATAATCATAAGGCAATTGCTCGCATATTGAAATCATATTACTATCAGTATTTAGTTGACTTGTATGGCGATGTTCCTTATTCTGAAGCACTTCAGTTTGGTTTAAATTACACACCGGCGTACGATGATGATATGTCTATATACAGAGCGTTGATTGAAGATATCGATTTAGCTCTGGTGACTCTTAATGATTCTGATAACGAATTTATTCCTGTAGGAGCTGAAGATGTTGTTTTCAATGGTGATTTAACAGGATGGGTAAAAGTAGCAAATACGTTGAAACTTCGTATTCTCTTGAGACAATCAGAATTAGATGGAGAGACTGCTAGTTATTTAACGGCTCAATTTGCAACGTTAGATCAAAATTTCTTAACTATGAGTGCTGAAATTGATCCTCCATATGCTCAATTAGAGGGCAAACAGAATCCATTCTGGAATAATTATGGAAAGGATGTTGCAGGTATCGACACGTTTGATAATGATTTTATCGTACCCTCTGAATATATGGCTGAATTTCTTAAAGGTAATGCTTTGGAAAATGGATCAGGAACGTCTGTTGCCGATCCAAGGTTAATTGCACTCTACCAACCTATCCCTGCAGGCTTAGAAGGGGAAGGGGAAGTTGTAGGCGTTCAGCAAGGAGCGGATAATACAACATCTCCACCTGAACTTTCAGAATTAGGACCAGGTCTCTTAAGAGGGCCTTCACAAGTAAGTTTCTTATTTTCAGCTGCAGAAAGTTATTTCTTACAGTCTGAAGCCGCCTTTAGAGGTTATATTGGTGGTGATGCTAAAGCATTGTTTCAAGAAGGAATCTTAAGATCATTTATCGCACTTGGTGTTGATACTCGCGATGTCTATCCCGTGGGCAATCCACAAGCTGGAGAATTAAACCTTGAAACAACTCCAGCATTGGCTGCTGCTGCTTACATAGCCGCCAGTAACAATGTAAACCGAATTGGTTGGGACGGTTCAGGAAATAAGATTGAAGCAATCATGACGCAAAAGTGGATTGCCTTAACTGGTGTCAACGCAATTGAATCATTCATTGACTATAACAGAACTGGTTTTCCTAGAACGCCATTATCAATCATAGCTGAAAAGCCAACATTGCCAAAACGATTGTTGTATCCAGCTTCTGAATATTCTTCAAATTCTGCGAATGTGCCTAATCAGCCAGCTGCAGAAGCGTTTAGTACTTCTATTTTTTGGGACGTTAATTAATAATAAAAAAGATAAAAATGAAAAATATAAAAAGATTATTTCTTCTAGTCGTGTTGCCGCTTTTGAGCGTTTCATGTATAGTGGATGACGTTACTGAAACTGGGTTGGAAACCAACCCATATATCGTAGGTTTTAGCAGACCTTTAGCTGCAGTAAGCTACTTTGAAGATGAGGGAGTTGTGTTAGAAAACTATAAGATCAATGTTTTAGGCGGTAATGGAGGAACAGTTCCATCGCAGGATATTACTATATCTTACAGCGTGGACACTGAAAACTCAACAGCAGTTGAAGGGTTGGAATTTGATTTTGTATCCAGCACAGGTACTGTTGTAATCCCAGCGGGTTCTACCTTTACTGATTTTCCATTGAACATCAATACGGGTGGATTTGATCCGGACGTGAGAACAATTTTGAGAATTGTACTTACAGCGACTACTGATGATGGCTCTGTTGTTTCAGCGATTCATGATACATTAGATATAACCTTTGTTGGTTGTCAGTCAGATGTGTACCTTTACGAATACAACGTGGTGACAACACGACTAGATAACAATCAGACCCTTGATAGAGGTACTGAAGTGATTTACTTCGAAAGCATTAATAATTTTAGAACGGCGACTACTGCTACATTAGGTCCAAATGGTCAGCCCGAAGATACACGAGGATTTGATTTTACTGTTCTTTGTGGAGTCATTGTTATCCCTTCTCAAGGTCTGTTTCAGGGAGCGTTTGCAAGTAATGAATTAGTGGGTATTGATGCACCTGAAGATGACGAAGATGGTAACACTGTTGACGAAGATGGTAACTTTACTTTGTACTATAGCGCAAATTACGGCGGTGCAACAGGAGTTCTTAACTTTAGAGGCGTTTATACAAGACTATAATTATTTTAAAATATACGAAAATGAAAATATTAAATATAAATGTAAAACTTCTTTCTCTTGCACTTGGCTTGGTTGCATTCTCAAGCTGTACAGATGATGATTTATCTGGATTGGAACCTTTAGATAATAAACCAGTGGCTACTACTACAGTTACTAGCTTATCTTTAGCCGAAGGAGAATCAACAACGATTCCTTTTACCATCAGTAGAGCCATTACGAAAGCATCTCAATTTAAGATTGAGCTGATCGATGGTAATGTTAATGAAGAAGACATCTTCGCTGGAGACCAGTTGACAGATGCTGATACTGGTATGCCTGGTAAAGGTTTTGAAATCACCGTACCTGCGTATGCAACATCTTTTGAAATCCCTGTTGAAGCTATACGTGATTTAGATCAAAATGAAGGAACAGAAACAATTACTTTAAGGATTTCTGCTGCTGGTGTGAGAACAATCATAACACCAGAACCTTACCTTATTGAATTAACCATTACTGACTTTAGATTTTGCATATGGACTCTTGACGTTTTTGACGATTATGGAGATTCTTGGCAAGGTGCTCAAGTCGTTTTAGTACAAAATGGTGTGCGTTTTGAATATCCGGATAGCGATTGGGCTGATGATGAAGAAAATTATGAAATCACAGTAGAACAAGGTGTTC
This sequence comes from Flavobacteriales bacterium, assembly GCA_038259855.1. Classification (GTDB taxonomy): domain Bacteria; phylum Bacteroidota; class Bacteroidia; order Flavobacteriales; family Flavobacteriaceae; genus JBPOFM01. Next base: position 2,242 of record JBBSOJ010000140.1, on the reverse strand, counting down.
CTTTCACATTCTCTTACGAATCTGGAACTACTGGTACAACAAGTCCTAATCAGGCAGGTGCAACTGGATACGAAGAAGAAAATGGATATATCCTTACGTCTGCCAACGGAACTGTCTACACAGACGGATTTCTTGTAGGTCCTGGAGTACTTCCAACAGTCGGAACCATTGTTAGTGGCGCCAATGGCTGTAACTAATTAAAACAAATATTTCAATTTTAAAACCACCTACTTTAGGTGGTTTTTTTATATCTTCATGTATGAAAACTTTAATAGTAATTTTTCTGGTTTTAGGAAGTAATCTGTGTTTATCACAGAACACCGTGGGAACTATCAGTACCAGTAGTAATGTAGCTGAAGGCTACACGCTCTTTGCCCCGATCACGTCCTCAGAAACCTATCTTATGGATACCTGTGGTCGTGTAATCAACCAATGGACCAGTGCGTATCAGGCTGGAAATTCATGTTATTTACTTGAAAATGGGAATCTACTTCGAGCGGGTAAGATCGCCAATGCAGACATCACGTTTGGAGGTGTTGGTGGCGTCATTCAATTATTTGATTGGGACGGCTCATTATTGTGGGAATATACGTACTCAACGCCTCTCGTGTCTCAGCACCATGATGTTTTTCCGCTACCCAATGGAAACATATTGATGCTCGCCGTTACGACAATAACTGCAGATGACGCAATTGCACGTGGCAGAAATCCGGCATTGATAACAGAAAATAAAATCTTCAACGAACAAGTGTTAGAGTTACAACCTGTAGGTACAAATCAAGCCAATGTTATCTGGGAATGGAATGTTAAAGATCATTTGATCCAAGACTTTGATGCTACCAAGTCGAATTTTGGTGTCGTATCAGAACATCCAGAATTATTGGATTTCAACTTTAATATTGGCAATTCGGGATTTGCGAACTGGCTTCATATAAATTCTGTACAATATAACGCGACGTTGGATCAAATCGTATTAAGTTCGAGACTGATGAGTGAGGTGTATATCATAGATCATTCAACAACGACTGCGGAGGCTGCAACAAATTCAGGCGGTACTTATGGTAAAGGCGGTGATATACTATATCGTTGGGGAAATCCCCAAGTTTATGATAAAGGTGACGGCTCTGATCAAACCTTATTCAATCAGCACTATCCGTATTGGATAGAAGATGGACTGACCGATGCAGGCAAAATCATGATCTTTAATAACGGCAATACCCGTGGGTTTTCGTCTGTTGATATTATTTCCCCACCAAGTTCTTCTCCAGGTGTTTACAGTTATGATGCGGAGAACGGCTACGGCCCTACCGAAGCAGAATGGTCCTATACAAATTCTGATCCAGCTTATTTCAACTCCACCATTCTATCAAGTGCCGAGCGATTGCCAAATGGGAATACCTTGATTTGCGATGGTAATTCAGGATTCTTCTTTGAAATTAATTCCGATGACACTGTGGTCTGGGAATATGTAAACCCCGATACCAGCAATGGTATTGCAAGCCAAGGTACCGTACCAACACAGAATAATGTATTTAGAGTTAAAAAGTTATCCCCTGATTACCCTGCATTTATTGGTAGAGATCTCACTCCTGGTGATCCCATTGAACTCAATCCTGATTTAAGTGTTTGTGAAAGTTTGAGCTTAGACGAGTTTACTCTTAATTCGCTACAAATTTTCCCAAACCCAACTAAAAATATTCTTAATGTTAAGTATGAAGATCCGATTGATTCCATAGAAATGTATAATTCGTTGGGTGAACTAGTGCTTACTGAATATCATTCAAACACAATGCAGATCGGCTTTTTACCAAGTGGCCTTTATATTTTAAAAGTGTCTTCTGGTGGCTCAATAGTATCAAAGAAAATCCTCAAGCAATAGTTTAAGCAATTTAAAATACGTCGCGTCAAAACCATCTCAAATTTGGGATGGTTTTTTTATACCTTTACACCATGGAAAAAGAAACAACCATTTTTGGCATACGCGCCATTATTGAAGCTATAAAATCTGGTGAGAATATTGATAAGATTTTCTTACAGAAAGGATTGAGGGGCGAGTTATTTACAGAATTGGAGCAACTGATCCATAAAGATCGATTAAACGCATCCTACGTACCCGTAGAGAAACTCAATCGCTTAACAAAAATGAATCATCAGGGAGCCGTTGCACAAATTGCCCCGATTGAATTCATGCCATTGGAAACGATGGTAGAAATGGCCATGGCATCTGACAAAGTGCCTTTAT
>JBBSOJ010000139.1:0-8362 GCA_038259855.1 Flavobacteriales bacterium | reverse complement strand
TAATGATCAGTTGGTTTCAATTCAAAGGCACCTAAATTCAAATTGAAATAGGGTCCTCCCCCATCAGAAGTATCGGGATAAAACCCCAAATGTTGTGTAAGATTGAGCAAAAAAAGCAAATGAAAATTTGAAAACTGTTCTTCATGATCCAACAGCATTAACGAGGCTTCCAAATAGTCATAGAGCGCCTCATTCTTCTCTTCTTCTTTTAAGACAGACGACAACACTTCAGACAGAAACATCACAATAGCACTCTTTAGAATATTGGTATGCAAACTTTTATAGACCGAAACCAATTTTACATCCTTTATAAATTGAAGCGATTGGTTTGGCTTGTAGGATTCTTCGATTTCCAATTGTGACAAGGGTTGATAATAGGCCGTTTTAGAACTCCCTTTTGAACTTTTAAGAACGCCCCGAAGCAAATAACTCACAGCACCTCGTTGGCTTGTATAGCATTTTACGATAAGATCATTATCGCGGTATTTTAATTTTGAAAGCACAATGGCCTTGGTTTTCATCAACATAAGTTCGTTGTATTGATGATCATCGCACAATAAGCAGTTTTAAAACCTTCGCTTCAAAAGATTCCAGATCGTTGATCAAGATGAGATAAACCCCGGACGCCACCATATTATTACCGAGATTTTTTCCATTCCAAATGGCAGTACCTCCGTCAATGGCAAAATTGTTTCGCCCTCTCGAAGAACGCAAATTGATTCTAGACTGTGCTTCTGCCACTAAATTACCTTCTATATCCGTGATTTTAATATTCACGTTATCGGTAAGCCCCCTAATTTTTACGCCATTATTGATATCATTTAAATCATCGAAGCCTAAAATATTATATTCGGGCCTTACAGGATTTGGATACACATAAGCATCTTCTAAAGCATCTGACGTTTCAGACCCTCCCGATAAAAACGACACCAAGCCTTTACTTGTGGCTATATAAACTCTTCCACTTTGTGAATCGATGGAAATGTCCCTAACTTGATTGGTAGGTAAAGGAGAATTCTCGGTGGTAAAATGATAAATGGTTTCCTGACCATCTGGCGAAAAATAGAAAACACCGGCATCATCTGTCCCGATCCACTTATTATTCGAACCATCCACTTTTATATCCGTGATAAATTGCAGTGCCAACAATTCTTTGGGAACCCCATCTTCAACAATGACAATCTCGCTGGCTGTAGGATTGGGATCTGTTAAAAAATTACTGGTATTGAATAGGACGCGCAAGCCTTTAAACGTTCCGATCCAAAGTTGATTTCTATTATCTATCGCCAAGGCTTTGACTTGTACATCGGGCATATTTTGATCTTCGCTAAAGAGCCTTCCAATATTAGTATCACCCTCGGTTTCGTTATAGGCTATGACCCCATTTCTCAAACTTGTGGTCCATTTGGTACCATTGGCACTAATGACCAAATCGGTACCGTAGCCAGACTCATCACGTATTGGGTTGGCAATTAGTTCTTCAAAACTATAGGACGTCCATTGACCTGAAGACACGTCATAAGATGCCAATGGTCTTTTTGAGAGGCTGGTCATCGTCCAAAGTGTACCCGAACGATCGAAGGCAGATCCTACAACCCTCAAATCCCTGTAGCCGTTGCTAGGATCTAATAATGTTGTCAATGCACTGTTGTTCTCGTCAAATAGCGTCGTGGCCACCTCACTGTTCAATTCCAATAATCCATTAAAACAGGCACTGATAAACACCTGACTAGGATTGAACGGATTTACAGCGATATCATTAAGGTTGACAGCATTTAAGACGCTATCGGCCGGTATATTATTCCAGATATCATCCATAAGGTGGCTAATCCCATAATTTTGTAATGGATATGGGTTGACAAATACATCATAATCTCCATAGGTTGCCCAGACGCCTCCGTTGGAAGCATTGACTTTAAAGGTATCATTTCTTAAAGGGCCATCGGGCCTAATGACATTAAACGACCCTGTACTATTAATTGACGACTGAAGCACTCCAAACGATTCCGTTCCTATATAAATATCGTTATTCGCAATGGTTGCGGCCCGGAACTGCGTATCAAAATCAACTGTCGTAGATAAAGTGGCTGTTAAATTAAAACCGTCTTGGTATACATATGTATTGCTATTGGTGGTCAGCAGAAGTTTATCATCAACTGTACGGAGATCGAGCGGTCTAGCAGGATACTGAAATAAAAAATTGGCATTCGAATTTACAATTTCATAGATAGCATTATTGGTCGCAATTGCAAACAATTGATCACCGAATGTTTGTATTGTTAGAAAATCGCCACTACTGATGGTCTGCCATTGCTGGAAGTCGATCAAGTTTGGATTGCTTAAAGCCCCTATTTTAATCGCATTACCATCAAGACAAGCTGCATAGATCGCATTATTATAAATCGTAGTTTGTTGCACTCTGATTTGATTGCCTCCGTTGCCAATGAAATACGTATCTCCAAATTCCAACCGTTGTAAATCATATACCGAAATACCATAATTGGTCGCGATATAAACGACACCATCATCTTCATTAAAGTGATTGATTATTTTTCTAGTGGGCGAAATGGTGGGCTTATCTAAAATATCAACTACTGTAAGAATCGATTCATCAGATTCAAAATAAATCTCAAAAAGACCTGTCGTATACCCAATGATCAAAAGATCGTAATCAAAACTATAATGAATTGTTGTTATTGTCTCACCCGACAAACCTTCAATGGTGGTAATGGTGTTCAGTTCATTTGTAACCAAATCATAACTAAAGATCGCATTTTCTGAAGCCGCATAGATCTTCGACTCACTCCTGGTGATATCCTTAACATCGAAATATGAAAAATGACCTTCCCACAAACTCGAAAAATCCTGGGCCTGACCAGCCATAGAGGTAATTAAAATCAGAAGTAAGATGAGGTTCTTAAACATGCAATACGTAATAAGTGTCAAATATATTTATAACTAACGACAAATTATAGCGAATCATATTTGCTTAAATAAAAAAGCTCCCATAGTTGGTACCATGGGAGCCTTTATTTTGATAGAGTATAGCCTTAAACGACCCCTTGTGCCAACATAGCGTCAGCAACTTTAACGAAACCAGCGATGTTAGCGCCTTTTACGTAATCTACATAGCCGTCATCATCAGTGCCATATTTAACGCATGAGTCATGAATATCATTCATAATACCGTGTAATTTCTCATCTACCTCTTCTCTAGACCAGTTAAGTCGTAGCGAGTTTTGGCTCATTTCCAAACCAGAGGTTGCGACACCTCCTGCATTGGATGCTTTTCCTGGAGAGAATAATACTTTTGCTTTTTGGAATGCTGCGATCGCTTCTGGCGTTGTTGGCATATTGGCCCCTTCCGCTACTACGATGACCTTATTCTTAATCAACATGTTTGCTTCCTCTTCATTCAACTCATTTTGAGTCGCGCAAGGCAAAGCAATATCACAGTTAACAGACCATGGACGTTCACCTTCATGATACGTCGCTGATTTGTAAGTATTTGTATAATCGCTAATTCTACCACGCTGTACATTTTTAATGTCCATGATCGTGGCTAATTTATCAGCATCAATACCATCTTTATCATAAATATAGCCTCCAGAATCTGACATAGTTAACACTTTGCCACCCAATTGTGTTGCTTTTTCAGCAGCATATTGCGCCACATTACCAGATCCAGAAATTACAAATGTTTTTCCTTTGAGAGTATCACCTTTTTCTGCTAACATGTTTTTTGCAAAATACACACATCCGTATCCCGTAGCTTCTGGTCTAATTAGTGACCCTCCATAAGAAATCCCCTTACCGGTAAAAACGCCAGTAAACTCATTTCGCAATTTTTTGTACTGTCCGAACATAAAGCCAATTTCGCGGCCACCAACACCGATATCGCCCGCGGGAACATCTGTATTAGCACCAATGTGTCTATATAATTCGTTCATAAACGATTGACAAAATTTCATGACTTCGTTATCACTCTTTCCTTTTGGATCGAAATCAGAGCCTCCTTTACCACCTCCCATTGGAAGTGTTGTCAAAGAATTTTTGAATGTTTGCTCAAATCCTAAAAATTTAAGAATGCTTAAATTCACAGTTGGGTGAAATCGAAGACCACCTTTATAAGGACCTATCGCCGAGTTAAATTCAACACGGAATGCTCTATTTACTTGAGTATTACCTTTATCATCGATCCAGGGAACTCTAAAAATAATGGTTCTTTCTGGCTCCACCATGCGCTCCAAAAGCATTTTTCCCTTGTACTTTGGGTTGTCCTCTATAAACGGTATAACAGCTTCAGCAACTTCGTGCACAGCCTGTAAAAATTCGGTCTCGTGATCGTTGGTTTTTTTAACTAGATCTAAAAAAGCATCTATTTGATTTTTCATTTATATAATTTTAGAGAATACTTGTATTAAAAATTTACGCCACAAAGATACATTATCTTTAAAATTTATATATATCTTTTTTCATATTCTCATAATGCTATTAATTGACTGCGGATACATCAAGAAAGATTGCAATACGAAACAACTACTAGCGTTGTAAGTGTTTTGTTTGGTAGTTATCCGAGTTTTCATATATTTGTTGGTAACTATGCCTTAATCAATTATAACCACATGGCGCTTAATTTTAAAAAGTTAACATTGATATCTTTTGTGCTATTTAGCGTTAATATTGGATTCTCACAGTATGGTGTCACAAACGAAATAGGTTTTGTTGTTGGTCCTGTCGCTTTTCAATCTGATTTTGGAGAACGAAGCGATTTTAATAACACGGTCAATAATACGGGTATTGGAGTCGGAATTGTGCATTACCTCAACTTCACCTACAGAAGAAATTACAGGATCAGTAACCTGACAAGTTATTTTAACGAACACTTTAAAGTGAGAAATGAACTTTCTTACAACTCCACAAAACTAAATCACTTCGGACGGTATGTAGCCTCTGAACGCACCGGGATCAATGCCGATAAATTAAGAGCCCATTCTGGCGCTGCCAATAGTTTAAACATCGGGTCTCAATTGGAATTTTTCCCATTGAATCTTCGCTCTTTTGAATCCATGAATTATTTATTTTCACCCTACGTAAGTATAGGCGCTCAGTATACATTTTACAACCCTGATGTAGAGACGAGCTATGGCGATCAAAGCATTCAGAATTCAGATAATTTTTATGAACCATGGGTACGTGCAAGCAGTCCTAATTTTCAACAAGGCAGTTTTTTGTTTGATGACTACGGGTCGACACTTTCATTGGTGGGAGGTGTTGGAACGCGCATCAAAGCCACAAAACTGACTGATATCGTTGTCGATCTAAAATTCCAGTACTTTTTTGATGACAAGGTCGATGGTTTGGATCATAACCTTCCTTCAAACAAATCAAATGATTGGCTCGCATGGTTCAATGTTGGCTATATTTTCTATCTAGACACTAATTAAAATCCTTTCTTTAAAAGAACAAAAAGACCTATATCATGCATGATTTAGGTCTTTTTGGTTAATGATACTTCTCAATGGAACATCAACCGATGGCCTGTTTTAAGTCTGCGATCAAATCCTCTACATCTTCAATCCCAACACTCAACCGAATTAACGAATCTACAATACCCAAAGCCTCTCGCTCTTTTTTGGGTATACTGGCATGGGTCATAGTTGCTGGGTGTCCGGCCAATGATTCAACGCCTCCAAGGGATTCGGCCAAGGTGAAAACCTGTAACTTTTCGAGAATAGACGTGGCGTGTTCGACCTCCTTACCTTGCGTCGTGAAAGAAATCATACCTCCGTAATCCAACATTTGAGATGAGGCAATGTCATGGTTTGGATGACTCTCAAAACCTGGCCAATACACTTGGTCGATTTTTGGATGACTTGCCAAAAATTGCGCTACTGCCCTACCGTTTTCACAATGCCTCTGCATTCTAACATGCAAGGTTTTTATGCCTCGCAATACCAAAAAACTATCCATTGGGCCACAGATCGCACCGCTGGCATTTTGAATAAAATACAAACGCTCGGCCAACTCTTTATCGTTTACGATTAGAGCACCCAAAACCACATCGCTATGGCCTCCTAAATATTTAGTGGCAGAATGCATGACAATATCAGCTCCTAAAGCCATCGGTTGTTGCAAATACGGCGTTGCAAAGGTGTTATCTACGGCCAGTAAAATCTGATGCTTTTTAGCTACTGCAGATGCCGCTTTAATATCAATGATGTTCATCATCGGATTGGTGGGTGTTTCAATCCAAATTAAGGTTGTTTTTTTAGTGATGAATTTCTCAATGTTGGAAGCATTTGACATTCCTATAAAATGAAATTTAATACCAAACCCTTCAAATATTTTAGAGAACAATCTGTAAGTACCTCCATAAAGATCGCTCGTAGAAATCACTTCATCTCCGGGCTTTAAGAGTTTCATCACGGCATCAATGGCCGCTAACCCAGAACCAAAGGCCAATCCGTATTTGCCATTTTCTATGCTGGCGAGTGCTTTTTCCAAGGCTGACCGCGTAGGGTTGGCAGATCTTGAATATTCATATTCTTGATGGACTCCAGGCGCTGCTTGGGCATACGTCGTTGTTTGGTAAATGGGTGGCATGACGGCACCGTACGCTTTGTCTGGTTCTTGCCCGCCATGAATTGTTTTCGTATTAAATTTCATTTATTTTGAATCATTTTTAAAATGGAGAAAATCAGAAAAAACAAACTACTTTTGTGCTTTGAAAGTTTCTGCATTCATAAATTTAGACTTTAAATCGAAGGCTACAAAATGATGTCAACTCTTTAGTCAATGTTTAACAAATCAATCGATTTTGAAAAAAATAATATCAGTCCTAATTTGTTTACCTCTGTTATTCGCTTGTGAAGAAGATGTGTCTATTTCTTTTACAGAACAATCCATCGAGAGTAAAAATAATGCCCATATAACCATCAATTATCCTAAAGCCGAGGGCAATGAGGCTGTGGCCGATCGCATCAATAAAACCGTTGAGAACTTTTTAGCCAATGAAATTAACATGAGCGAAAAAAGAAATAAGAATTTAACCTTGGATGAAGCCGTAAAAGGTTTTGATACGGAATATAAGCGGTTCAAGGATGATTTTAATGACTCAACCCAAGAATGGGAAGCTTTGATAGAAAGTGAAATCAATTATGAATCAGAACATATCATCTGTATCGCTGTAAATTCGTATTTAGATACGGGTGGCGCTCACGGCAATAGCCATATTAGTTTCTTGAATTTTGACAAAAAAACCGGCAATCGTTTAACGCAATCTGATATCATCAAAGATCAACAAGGTCTTAAGCAACTAGCGAAACCTTATCTTGAAAAGATGACCAAACCGATGTCCAATGATGAAGATATTGAAAATCTATTTTTTGGTGAAGATTTTCAACTTCCAGAAACGATTGGTTTTAATTCGGAAGGTCTTATTCTCCTTTATAATGTATATGAAATTGCTTCTTACGCACAAGGCGTTACAGAATTCACAATTCCCTATAAGGACGTTCAACCGTTTTTGGCGATTGAATTGTAATCGCTCCATTGAGCTTTTTTCATTGATTGAGAATACAAATCCAATGCATCACCAAAAATAGTTCTTGCAAGTCGTGTACTTATTCAACTCATAATAACATTAGTTTTAGCAACACAATAAGAACGGATACCATCTAGCTGACCATTTTTACAACGATTTTTTGAGGGCTAATATATACCCAAGATGAATCCCCTCATGAAAATTATTAAACTCAATCGCTTCCATCACATTCGTTAACGTGCTTTTGGTTGTGACCGTATATTCATGATAATTCTGGAATACTTCATTATCATAATCTTCCTTGGTTTTGTCGATAGTTGAACATAGCAAGCCCTTAATTTCATCAACTTCCGCTTGTGTAAGATCGCGTTCTGGTTTGGTCCCTTTTTTGAAAGTGGCGATCATCTCATCAGAAATGATGGCTGGCAAACCAGATAATTTATAAATCAGTGATTGCTGTACCGCTATCGTGTGAGCGATGTTCCAAATAATATTATTATTAAATCCTTTGGGAATTCGGTTTAATTCTTCTAAAGAAAAATTTTCAATGTAAGTTTTTAAAACCGCCCTGCTTTTAAGTGTTATGTCAAATGCCCAATTCATCGGTGTATAATTTTTATTAAAAATACTTAAATTTCTTTTGAAAACGAGTTACTTTGCGCACAACAGTTTGTCTTTTACTCAATATCCAAAGTTGATCCGTCGGCGGAATGACATTATATTATCACAATGAAAAAAGTGTATTTTCTCAAAACCTGCAGTACATGTATTAGAATTCTTAAAGATTTGAATCTACCGGAAGATTTTAAACTACAG
>JBBSOJ010000138.1:0-8417 GCA_038259855.1 Flavobacteriales bacterium | reverse complement strand
ATTCAAAAATACATGGATTTTATGTCCATCCAAGTATCCAGAAACCATTAGGATATCGCGTGTGTGATCAATGTTCCCTCTACGATCTTCAAGATGCAATGGAATCTTCTGCGCAGTTTCAAATTTAAAAGCGTCCTTATTATATACTAAAGCTACATCGATTCCTCGTTCATCCATCGAATTGAAGTGACTGAAAGCATAATTATAGTCTTTGAGATGATCGCTCTCTAACAGATGTTTGATCACAGTATCATTTTCAACTTCTGCCAAGCCAATAAGTACCGGTGGTTTGCCAGCTCTATCAACTCCTATTTTAGTCAAAACATAGCTAATATTATTAATTTTCTGCAAGTAGCGACTTTCGGTCCACCTTTTAGACGCTGTTGGTTGAAAATCTTGGTCGATTGTTTTTTTATCCAAATAGACGTCAAATAGATTTTCTGTGTTATAAAATGCAATACTATGAATGGTATGTGGAGAATTCAAATTATCTTTTAAGTCCTAAAAATAAGGAAACGAGTGCGCTCAATTATGTAACTTTGTTCATTATTTGAAATTATGTTAGAAAAAAAAGATATAGAGTTAGAAAAAGCGGTTCTCATTGGCGTTGTCACACAGCAACAGGATGAAGCAACCTCGAAAGAATATTTGGATGAGTTGGAATTCTTGACCTATACTGCAGGTGGTGAGGTATTGAAACGTTTTACCCAAAAATTGGAGACCCCCAATCCAAAAACCTTTATCGGTACCGGAAAAATGGAAGATGTCCGTAAATATATTGAAGAAAACGAGATAGGAACTGCGATTTTTGATGATGAACTATCTGCTGCCCAAGAACGGAACATCAGTAAGATATTGAATTGCAAAGTGTTGGACAGAACCAATCTCATCCTCGACATTTTCGCACAGCGCGCACAGACAAGTTATGCCCGCACGCAGGTTGAATTGGCACAATTTGAATATTTATTGCCACGACTAAAGGGGATGTGGACGCACCTCGAACGGCAGAAAGGTGGTATCGGAATGCGTGGACCTGGTGAAACCGAAATTGAGACGGATAGACGAATCGTTCGTGATCGGATTTCGTTACTAAAAGATAAAATTAAAACGATTGATAAGCAGATGGCCGTGCAGCGAGGCAATAGAGGTCAAATGGTCCGTGTAGCATTGGTTGGGTATACGAATGTTGGTAAATCTACCCTCATGAATGTCATTAGTAAAAGTGATGTCTTTGCTGAAGATAAATTATTTGCAACGCTTGACACCACGGTTCGAAAAGTTGTCATCGGAAATCTGCCATTTTTGGTGAGTGACACCGTTGGATTTATTAGAAAACTCCCAACCCAACTAGTCGATTCGTTCAAAAGCACGTTAGATGAAGTGCGAGAAGCAGATTTGCTACTTCATGTTGTAGATATTTCACATAGCAATTTCGAAGAACATATTGCTTCTGTCAATAAAACGCTTAATGAAATTGGTTGTGCCGAAAAACCAACGATTATGGTTTTTAATAAAATCGATGCTTATAAGCATCAACCTATTGACGATGATGATTTAATGGCCATAAAAACCAAAGAAAATTATTCATTGGCTGAATGGAAAAAAACATGGATGAATAAGATCGGTGATGATGCTATCTTTATTTCAGCTCTCAACAAAGAAAATTTAGAAGCGTTCAAAAGACGGGTGTATGACGAAGTTCGAAAAATTCATGTCACACGGTTTCCTCATAACCACTTTTTGTATCCCGATTATGAGGGTGAAGAAGAATAAATTGAATACTCTAGTTTCTTAAAGTGACTTTATTTAATATTCAATTCCAGATTAAAAAAAAAGCGCATCGTACTTGATGCGCTTTTTTTATTTAAATGTGTAACCTATTAAAACTTATAGGTCAAACCAAGGGTGTAATAGGTTTGCAAATCATTATCAACAGAATCAAATGAAGGCTCCTCACCTTCAAAGTCAGCTGGCAATTCTCCTAATGCAAAGTTTAATGCTTCTTGTTTATTACTTCTCAAACCAAAGTCAAAACCTACACCGATCATCTTCCAAAGTCTATAACTGAAATTGTTGTTCCAGGTCCAATTAGACAAATCTGAATCCTCGTAACTGTAAAATGCAGAAAGATTTGATTTAAAGGCAATTTCACCAATCTGTCTTGTATAATCCGCCACGACCTTTGCTCCCAAAGAAGATTGAAATACAGCATCCATATCTGAAAACACAAAGTTGTAGTTCAGTGGATGTATCACAACGATTAAATTATCGATGGGTGTCCACGTAAATCCGACACCTACGTCCAAGTAGCCAGGATCATTAAAATTATCTAAAATTGTAGTTCTGTATTCTCCCAAGGTAGAAACGGCCCATTTTTCATTCAAATTGTAGCCGTATAGAGACGTCATATTGAATACATCTGTCGTTGGCTGAAAATTCTCATTGTCATTCGGATCATCTTTATCGTCTAATTTCACCCAAGCCAAATTAGCAGATAAGCTATTTCGCCAGAAATAGGTGTCTTCAATTTTATTGGCAAAGGCATTAAAATTGATAGCAATATTTCCAGAAGTATTATTGGGCGCACCTTGGGCATACCAATTGCTAAAATTGGAGAACGTTCCACCAATGACTCCAAATGCCCCTTTTCTCCATCCCGGTAAAGCATCAATTTGGGATTGTAACGCATTAGCTTCTTTTTGAGCTGCATCAGCAACAGCTTGTTTCTCCTTTTTTTGAGCTTGTAGTTCTTCTTTCGTCTGGGAGTACCCGAAAGAACATGACAGCAATAATGCTATTGCCATTAGTACTTGTTTATTCATCCTAAAATATGTTTGGATTAATTTTCTGATTTTAATCAATTTGCAAATATAAAATAGTTGTTCTTTTTTGACAAGAAATTATATGCGTTTATACAACGGTACTGAAGAGCAAGCCTCTCCATACATAATGGATTTGGCAACAGGCCTTAATTTTTGAGATAGAAGAATGTAAGCATTTGCAGGAACCGGTTTATGGGCACACCCTTTAATGATCAGCAATTTATCTTGAAAGACAGTCGTATCTAAATTTTGAATAATCTCTTGATAGATGGATGTTTCCAGTTGATCGAGGCTGCCAACAATCACTTTTTTAGTAAATGGTTCTAATTGCATGGTCAATAACATAAAGGCCCATGCGGGAACAATCGCGTCCGATGTGCAGGTTAACGCCACATAATCATCTTGGTATTGTGACCAGTCGTGATTTTTTACTGTGTCTCTGAATTCTTTTTCTCGAAGGACTAATTCCTGAAACAGCCAATTCTTGATATCTATGACCGTTCGCTTTCCATTCGGATAGTAATCTTCAAGATCTACGACAATCAATTTACTCGTGGCCACTCTATTTACAATCTCATTTTCCATAATACAAAATTAGGATTTTTATTGGTATCCTTCCGCCTGTAGCTTGAAGAGTTCAGAATACAAGGATCCTTTTGTCATTAATTCTTGATGGGTGCCAACCTCCAACACCTTTCCTTCATCCAAGACCAAAATACGATCTGCTTGACGCACCGTACTGAATCGATGCGAAATGATAATACTTGTTTTATCTTTTGTTAGGCCTATAAAGCGCTCAAACACGTCACTCTCGGCTTTGGCGTCTAAAGCCGACGTTGGCTCGTCTAAAATCATTACCTCGGCATCCTTCATATAGGCTCTTGCCAAAGCCACTTTTTGCCATTGGCCTCCAGATAATTCCTGCCCTCGATAAAACCGTTTACCAAGTTGTTGGTCATACCCTTTCTTCATTTCCGAAATTACTTGATTGGCCAAACTTAATTCGGCAGCGTTCTTTATTTTTTCATCATTGTCAATTTCATCAATATCGCCAATCGCAATATTCTCTCGTACCGTAAATTCATACCGATAAAAATCCTGAAAGATCACACCAAAAAACTCCTGAAATTCGTCTTTTTTAAAGCGGTTGATATTGATGCCATCCAAAAGGATCTCCCCTTGTGTGGGTTCATAAAAACGCAGCAATAATTTAGTCAAGGTTGTTTTCCCTGCGCCATTTTGTCCTACAAATGCCATCTTTTCACCAGCATTGATGGTAAAACTCACACCCTTTAGTATGTCGTAATCGGAATCTGGATACGCAAAATGTACATTTCTAAATTCAAAGCCAATTTTAATTTTCTTTGGCAATGGCATATCCTCTGTCTGTTTGGGCTCAATAGAAATATCGATGAATTCAAAATAATCCTTTAGATACAGAGCACTTTCCGTGATACGGGTAAATTTTGAGAAGAAATCCTGAAGATTTCGTGTCAATCGATTAAAGGCTCCTGATAAAAAAGTTAATTCTCCAAGGGTGATAACGCCGGAAATAACGCGATAAATAATGAATATATAAGCACCATAGTAACTCAACGTCCCCAACACATTAAATAAGAAACCTAATGCCGATCGTTTGACTGCCAAGGTTTTATTTAATTCGAAATATTCTTGGGATAGATTCTTAAATCGGTCCACAATGAAATCCGTCAACCCAAAAAGCTTTATTTCTTTTGCGGTCTGGTTATTGGCGCCGATAAAGCGAAGATAATCCAATTCGCGACGCTCGGAAGTCCAACCACGCGCCAAGGAATATTGTTGCTGGCTGAACCATATTTCGTTGATAAACGACGGGATGATACTCAATACCAATAATATGATGAGATACGGTTCAAAGTATATCAAACCAGCAATTAAGGTGGCAATAGAAATAAGACTCTGCACCTCGCCCAAGGCATTCGAAATCAACCCGACACGTCCGGCGGTTTGGATGCGGGCTCGTTCTAGCTTATCGTAAAACTCGGAATCTTCCAACAGACTGATGTCTATCTGATTGGTTTTTTTAATAATCGTTACTGATGATTCGATAGAATAGGCATCACCCAACAAACTATCCGTTAATTGAATCGCTCTGCTTATAAGGTCAGACAGTATGATCAAACCAAATTCAATGCCTACGTAAGTCCATAATCTTGTAAGATCGGACAGATCCAATTTTGATTGAAGGATGATTTCATCAATGATGATTTTTCCGATCCATAAAATGATAACGGGTAGTAACGCTCCAATAAGCCTACAAATAGAGGATAGGACAAACAGCTTTTTGTTGATGCGCCAAATCTCCTTGAAGAATCTTGGAATATAGACCAACGCGCTAAACGACTTTCTTAAGCTTGTTTTGTCTTTATCCTTTAAGGATTTTGGAGTTTGTCTAGGCATTAAAAGATTTCTGGTTCAGAGATTGTAATTTGAAGTTTAGAACTATATAAAAACTTACTTGATTCCATCATACATCAGATCGCGAAACTGCCAACTGCCAACTGTAGACTGTAGACTGTAGACTGTAGACTGTAGACTAAATTTAAAGCATTCCCAATTCCAACTTGGCTTCTTCACTCATTAAATCTTGCGTCCAAGGCGGATCGAACGTGATCTCGACCTCCGCAGTTTTGACATCTTTTAAAGATTTCACTTTTTCCTCCACTTCCAAAGGTAATGTTTCCGCTACGGGACAGTTGGGCGTGGTTAATGTCATGAGGATCTTTACATCGTAATCTTCGTTAACGAAAACGTCATATATCAATCCCAATTCATATATATCCACTGGAATTTCAGGATCATAAATAGTTTTTAAAACCTTTACGATTTTTTCGCCCAAGGCGTTGGTATCTATTGTTGTTTCACTCATTTTTTCTAAATAGGTTTGGAAGTTGAAAAATAAAAAGACAAGAGTTAATCATGAAAAAAACTCATAGACTTCAAACGTCTCAACTTAAGTTAATTGTGTTTGGTATGCAATGGCATACATTTTCAATTGTTTGATCATGCTCACCAATCCGTTAGCACGTGTTGGTGATAAGTGTTCTTTTAAGCCTATGGCGTCGATAAAACTGGTATCGGCTTCCATAATATCTTTCGGGTGCTGGTTTGAAAATACCCGAATCAATATAGCAATAATTCCTTTGGTGATGATGGCATCGCTATCTGCTGTAAATGCTACTTTAGCATCCTCCATTTCGGCATGAACCCAAACCTTACTTTGGCATCCTTTGATAATATTCGTATCGGTTTTAAATTGCGGATCAATTAAGGGCAACGTTTTCCCCAAATCAATCATATATTGATATCGTTCTTCCCAATCTTCAAACATTGAAAATTCATCGATGATCTCCTCCTGTATCTCTTTTATCGTCATATCAAAATTTTATGCAAAGATACGATGATTTATCGGGAATAAATGACATTCAATCACAACGAGGAATCCAATGCCGCTGATATATCATCCATTCCATAAAAAAAGAAAATAGTACCGTTTGGTTGAATGTAAAGATGGTTAAGATCATAGTCAGATCCCTTAAAAAAGAGCTTGTCAAGCATGTCATACTCATCTAAATAAACATGCTTTTTTGGTTTAGCTGTTATTCCGGAATTTTTGGTTCCTACAAGGAACGATTGTAGTGACTCTGAATGCTCATGAACCCAATTCCAATAGGCTTTGTTTTGGTCATCATTTTTTAAGTCATCTGTTCTATACAAATGGATCATGGTATTTTTTCGTTCGTCAAAATCCTCTCCAGTAATTTTTTTCAAGAATAGTTTCAGTTGCACAAATTGGATGGAATCAAACTGAACCTCATGTTTTCTTGATTGTAAGGTTTTGATAATGTAGGTCTCTGTTTCAACCACCTTAAGGTAATATTGATATGGATTTGCTTCAGCAGATTCTTCTGATGTTATTTCTTCACCGTATTCATTGTGGTAAATGGTCTTTATATAGGTCTGACCATTGGCTATCTGCAGACTTGAAACAAATAATAAAATCAAATAAAGAGACTTCATTGAAGTGCAATTTTACATAATTTGAAACTACTCTTTCTCAAGATTCTCTTTAATTGATATCATTTTGTTTACCAAAGCCTCAATCTCCTTCGGCGGCTCTCCATGATCAAAACTGTTGGATTTTATTTCCTTTTCAGGGGTAGCAATAGCCAAGGTTGCAATTGCGGCGCCATCATAGAAACGCTTGGAGGTTGGAGCTTCCAATTTTGGGAGCTCTTCGATGGCTAATTCATTCAGTAACAACATCAGCGCATCCCAATCGCTTTTTTTGGTGTCATAAGTTGTGACGTCCTTTTGATTGACATCACTTGAAACCATTGTTTTAGTCTCTGTAATGGTAATCTTTTGATAAAATCCGCGTGTCATCGCTTCATACCAAATAGTTCGTACATCAATTTCTTGTTCGGAAACTTTAGAGGTCTCTTTACGGTCTGAAGTCATATCTGCCGTTTTTTGTGAATTGCACTCTTTATTGAGCATCAGTAATGTCAATAAACTAAATAGTAGTTTCATACATGCATTATTAAATACCGTTACTCCAAAAACAACACCAAACGACCTTTAATACATTTTTACTTTTGGAGTCTTCTGGTTGTATAGCAAGCTAAACTATTAATTTAAATATTAAGATAACATTCGTTGCGCTTTTTTAACACCTTCAATTAAAACGTCAACCTCTTGTTTGGTATTATAAAATGCAAAAGATGCTCTAACGGTACCAGGTATTTTGTAAAAGTCCATGATTGGTTGAGCACAATGATGACCGGTTCTTACTGCAATCCCCATTTTATCGAGTAACGTTCCAACGTCATAAGGATGAATGCCTCGCAGATTAAATGAAATGACCGACGTTTTGTTCTTCGAAGTTCCGTAAATTTTAAGACCTTCAATCTCCAAGAGTTGTTCGGTTGCGTAGTCTAAAAGTTCATGCTCGTAGGCAGCTATGCTTTCAAAACCGATGGCATTCATATAATCGAGTGCGGCTCCAAAGGCGATACCCCCGCAGATGTTGGGCGTTCCCGCTTCAAATTTATGGGGAAGATCTGCGTAGGTGGTTTTCTCG
Source organism: Flavobacteriales bacterium (assembly GCA_038259855.1). Taxonomy (GTDB): domain Bacteria; phylum Bacteroidota; class Bacteroidia; order Flavobacteriales; family Flavobacteriaceae; genus JBPOFM01. The sequence goes on along the minus strand of JBBSOJ010000138.1, from coordinate 473 downwards.
AAAGACACTTCGGCAATCATTTCACCGCCACCTTGGTATGGCGGTAATTTTTTGAGCCATTCTTCTTTGCCGTATAACATCCCAACACCAGTTGGGCCACATATTTTGTGTGCAGAAGTGACGTAAAAATCCACATCCAGGGACTGAACATCTGGTTTTATATGCGGACAGGCTTGCGCGCCGTCAATTAGGACTGCCGCACCAACCTTGTGAGCTTTATTGATAATGGCTTCAATTGGGTTGATGGTGCCCAAGGCATTTGAAATATGGTTGACAAAAACTAACTTTGTTTTGTTTGAAAGTAACTCATCGTAATCAGACAGAATCAAATCGCCATCCAAATTCATCGGAATAACTTTTAAAATGGCCCCTGTTTTCTCGCAAAGCATTTGCCACGGAACGATATTACTATGATGTTCCAATGCAGAGACAATAATTTCATCGTCTTTTTTTAATATCGAAGAAAATCCGCT
>JBBSOJ010000137.1:0-8457 GCA_038259855.1 Flavobacteriales bacterium | reverse complement strand
TTATGGGTCGAATCTGAAAGCAATTGCACCGATTCGGCTGCCAACTTATGTTTGTCGGAAGTCACCAATACTGCAGCAGCAACTTCTCCGAGATTAACTCCAGATCTATTTTTTGAATAGGGTTGACAAGGTGTTGCGCTCAAAGCTTGAAAGGAATTAAATCCTGAAATTACAAATTCAGAGACCAAATCGCCACTTACAATAAAAACATGGTCATAAATTGCTTGTTGAATATAACGATTGGCTACAGAAATCGCCATTAGACCTGAAACACAGGCATTTGAAACTATAATGGCATCGTTCTTAAAGCCGAAATAGGTTTTGATAACCATCCCCAGCTCACTTAAGTAAGCGCGCTTATCTGGGAATTTCGAATCGGATTTCAATACATCGATGTTCCCTTTGGTGGTAGATAGTATGATGCCGACCTTTTCGGTTAATTTAATGGTTGATTTTTTGATGACGTTTTCCAAAGATACAATCATCATTTTTTCCAATTTGGTATAATCCGAATTGAGATTTAGATGGAGGGCTGAAGCTTCAAGTTGATCGTCATCAATCATGGACGCGCAAATTGGAGTACGAAAAAGACGATCATCATCAAAAATTTTCACACCAGATTTCCCTTTTTCAATAGCCTCGACCACAGATTCGCTATCAAATCCAAGTGAAGAAACTATGGCGTTATATGAAACAAAACTTTTAATCATCCAATAGATCGTGTTTTAGCTTCCAATTTGTAAAAAACTCCGGATGTATCAGAGACATGTTACCATTTTTTCCAGAAGTAAAAACCTGCGTGGTTTCGCCTCTACAAATAGTGTCTCCTTCGTCGTTATAAATCACATAGCGGAATGTCATTTTTGCTGCTCGGGTGTTTACAAAAGTGGTTTCTATCGTCATCACATCTCCATATTTTAAAGGGAGTAGATGTTCGGTTGAGGTTTTAACAATCGGAACGGCATAGCCTTCTTTTTTAATATCAAGATAAGATATGCCGAATTGTTTCCCAAAGGCTTCGCGAGCTTCTTCAAAATAAGCAATATAATGGCCATGCCACACAATTTCCAAAGAGTCCACCTCATTAAATCGTACAGAAATTTTATGATTAGATTGAAGAGTTTTCATTTAGATTTTTTTTAAAACTAGTGTCATTTCGGCGGAAGCCAAAAGTTCGTTTTGCCGTTTTGATGTCAATGCTACCATGGTCATATCTGCCATTTCAAATGTAATGATAGCTTCAGTAGTTACCGTTTCTTTTACGAGCGGCAAGGTTTCAATTTTCAAATTTTTGATACTGGCAATAAATCCTTCCCTTATGGGTGCATCCAAACGTGCATATTTATAACCCGTCATCAAAGCGGCGGTTTGTGCCATGTGTTCTATAAGTCCCATTTCTGTGAATTTTCCATATTCAACAAAGAGATTTGAGGCTTCAATCGTCAAGGTTGCAACAGCTGTCATATCATCAAAATAAAGCAAACTATCCACCATGAGCATAGGCTCGCGATGTGGCAGCAGTTTTTGGATAGCGACACTGTCTGTAATGGGGTTTTTAAGTAAATTAGTCTTTGGCATCGTTCCAAAAGTCGTAAAAATTAAACCATTGATGCGGATATTTAGTGACTATTTCTGTAACACTCTGCGTATACTTTTCAAGTAAATCTTGCGCATTTCTCGGTTTTACATCCACACGTCTTGCATACAGATGATAGTGTCGTTTGGCTTCGCGCATGACGTATACAAATAGTACAGGGACGTCGATTCGGCTTCCTAAATGAAATGGTCCCATCGGGAATTTTGCGGTTTTCCCCAGCAATTCTGCCTCCATGTATTTTGTGTTTTCAAGATATCGGTCACCGGAAATACAGATGACCCGATTTTGTGACAAGGCCGTGCTGATTTCAAAAATATGCGACATATCATCCTTTACGATTATAAACTGCATTTCGTCTCGATTCAAATATTGACTTAGATAATCCTTAATATGCTGATGATCTTGATCGCTGATGATGATGCTTATGGAGGTGTCAGATAGTCGTTCTTTAAAGAAATACTGTGCCAGTTCGAAATTGCCAACGTGGGCACTGATGAGAATGCCTCCTTTATTCAATTTTTGAGCGTCCTTTAAGAAATGCTCACCATCAAATTCAAAGGTGTAATCTTGTTTTAAATTTGAAGAAATAACAACTTTATCAATTAAAGATTGTCCAAAAATATAATACGTTTTATAAATGCTCAAAGCGGTTTTGTACCGAGAATAATTAAGGCGTTTTCGAAAGTAAAATCGCAATCCGCGTACATTTTTCTTGGAAAAAAAACAGAAATAGGGCACTGGCAAATGCATGAGATTATAAGCCGCTTGAATGCCAAAATTCTTAATAAAGAATATGAAAACCTTAAAACCGAAAACGGTACCTCGCGATTTTCCATCCCATTCCGTCGCCATTTTTAAATAGGTTTCGCTTTTGTGAGCAGTTTTATAATTGAATTCTCTGAGGCAAAGTTACGGTTATTCCTCTAAAGAATACCGCCATTGATGTTGATCACCTCACCAGTAATATAGGACGATTTTTTAGAGACTAAAAAGGACACTAAATGTGCGACCTCTTCTGTAGTACCGAAGCGGTTGGCTGGAATCATTTTTTTGAGTTCTGCTTCGTCAAAATCCTTGGTCATATCACTTTTTATAAATCCTGGTGCGACCGCATTGACGGTAATGTTTCGTTTGGCAACTTCTTGGGCCAATGATTTTGTAGCTGCAATGACCGCGCCCTTCGCTGCTGAATAATTGGTTTGCCCTGCGACACCTTTGAGTCCAGACACCGAAACCATATTTATGATGCGCCCATATTTATTGAGTAGCATATCATGAATAAGATGATTTGTGACGTTGTAAAAACCATGGAGACTTGTGGTGATGACGTCATGCCAATCCGCAGGTTTCATCCAAAGAAACAAACCGTCTTTGGTGATGCCGGCGTTATTCACAATAACTTCTATAATAGCGTCTTCATTTTCTTTTTGCCAACAGGACAAAGTGAACTTGACCTGTTCAGCATTGGCTACATCAAATTGCAGAAGTTCTGCCGTGCCACCTGCGTCATCAATTTCTTCCAACGTATTGATGGCTTCCGTTTTATTGGAGTGGAAATTCACAAGAATATGATAATCAGTATCCTTTGCCAATTGTACACAAATTGCTCTACCGATGCCTCTTGAGCCTCCTGTGATCAGGGCGCATTTTCTGGTTTTTTTCATTGCTTAAATTTAACTGGCTATCCCGTTAACGTTTTGAATTTTTGTAAAATCAATGGGAAGGCAATTTGAGATTAAAGGAAAAATAAATTTAACTTCATTTAGTCTTCGTACTTCATAATAAATTCCTTTACAGCCCTCACAAAAGGGTATATCACCACGTCTTCCTTAAAAGCTGGAACGATCGCTCGTATCTCCTCATATAGGGTTCTGGTTTTTGAGGATACTTTGTCTTTGACCTCTAAATATTCAATTGCCTGAACAATCGTTGTCAATTCAATGGCCATCACTTCAAAGGCGTTTTCAATTACTTTTTTGGTTATCAAAGCCGCATTGGTGCCCATGCTCACAATATCTTGATTATCATTATTACTGGGAATGCTGTGAACATACATGGAATTTGAGAGCATTTGGTTTTCCGCAGTGGTTGAAGTGGCGGTAAATTGCACGCCCTGCATTCCAAAGTTGAGTCCGAGTTTCCCCAAATTCACAAATGGAGGCAAAATATTGTTCAATTTTGGATTGAGTAAGTAGTTGAGTTGTCGTTCGGCTAGCAAACTCATTTTGGTCACTACCAATTTTAGCTTATCCATTTCTAAAGACACATAATCACCATGAAAATTGCCTCCGTGAAACACATTTTGGTTGGCCACATCGACAATCGGATTGTCGTTTGCTGAATTTATTTCTTCCATCAAAATGCGCTCTACAGTTTCCAAAGTTTCTAAAACTGGCCCCAAAATTTGAGGCACACAGCGTATTGAATAATATTCTTGAATTTTATCTTCAAAAATTGTTTGCTTTTCGGTGTCTTTGTACAAATAATGCTCACGCTTTCTGATGAGTTGACTATCTGATAGATGGGCGCGCATTCGTTTGGCAATATTGCGTTGGCCTTTGTGCTTTTTAGATTGATTCAGTTCATAAGACACGTGGTCGTCATAGGTTTTTACAAGCTCATTGATCGCAGAGGACGAAGCAATCATCCAATTGAGCAGTCTTCTTGCATAAACCGTGTTGACAAGACCAATCCCTGTCATGACTGATGTACCGTTCATTACAGCCAAACCCTCACGTAAGTGAACCTTAATAGGTTGTAGATGCTCTAGTTTGAAGACATCTTCTGTTTTGTAACGGATGTTTTTATAATCGACCTCTCCTTCACCAATCAACACCAACGCCAAATGCGCCAATTGAACTAAATCGCCACTCGCGCCAACGCCGCCGTGTTCGTAGAGTACTGGAGTGATGTTTTTATTGATAAGCTCAACCATCAACTCCGTGGCTGATCGATGAATTCCTGATTTTCCTAAACTCAAAGTATTTAAGCGCGCAAGCATGCAAGATTTAACATACATGGCCGGAATCTCTGCACCAGTACCCGAAGCATGACTACGTATCAAATTATATTGAAGCTGAATACGTTCTGACTCTTTAATTTTATATTGTGCCATCGGACCAAAACCCGTATTGACACCGTATATTACCTTATTATTTGAAAACGATTTGAGAAATTCGAAACTGTTATCGATGATGTTTTGAGTATCGTCATTAATTTCAATGGACTGCCCTTTGAAGATAACGTTATAAAATGCTTCAATAGTTAAAGAGCCTTGAAGTGTTACCATGTCGTTACTGATCAGAATAAATTGTGAATAATTTTCGAAATCCCAAAGTAAAGTGTTTATTTTGAACTACAAATTTAGAACACCAAAAGATTTATTAATTTTCTTGCAATGAATGACGTTACAGTAGATGTGTTAGTAATAGGAGCGGGGCCATCAGGCGCTGTTGCCGCCGCATATCTAAATCAGAATACTATGTCAGTCAAGGTTGTGGAGAAAAGTTTATTCCCACGGTTTGTGATCGGTGAAAGTCTGTTGCCAAGATGTATGGACCATTTGGAAGAAGTCGGTTTTCTTCCAATTTTGAAGCAACAAGGGTATCAAGTTAAAACCGGAGCCCGATTTCTTCGGGGGAATACGGTCTGTCAATTCGATTTTAGTGACAAGTTTTCCGAAGGCTATGACTGGACATGGCAATTGCCCCGTGAAGATTTTGATAATGTGTTGGCACAGGAATTAATTAAACGCGGTGTTGACATAAGTTTTGGGCAAGAAGTTATTGATGTTCGGTTTCTTAAAGACGGTGCATCCCAAACTATAATTAAAGAGGCGGATGGAACTCTATATACCATAAACGCCAAATTTATTATTGATTCCAGCGGATTTGGTCGCGTTTTACCGGGCATTTTAAATTTAGAAAAACCATCGACCATTCCCGAGCATTCTTCAATTTTCTGCCATGTCAATGATGTCAACCGTCCACAAGGCGAAGAAGGCACCCTGATCACCTTTGATGTTATTGACAAAGACACTTGGTTTTGGATCATTCCTTTTTCCAATGGACAAGCCAGTTTGGGGTTTGTGGGTAAGACAGATTATATCAATTCATATGAGGGTTCAGCTGAAGAACGCTTGAAAGCGATGATTGAAACTTCAGAGTATTATGCTGAACGTTTTAAGGACGTCGCGTTTTTATTTGAACCAAAAATAGTTGAGAACGTTTCTAAATCTGTAACAAAACTTTACGGGAATGGGTTCGCACTTACCGGAAACAGCGCAGAATTTATAGATCCCGTATTTTCTTCAGGCGTAACGTTTGCAACAGAATCAGGTCTGAAAGCAGCTAAATTGATCACCAAACAATTAAACGGCGAGCGTGTTGATTGGGAACAGGACTATTCCAATTATATAATGGAAGGTGTTAATGTTTTTTCAACGTACGTAAAGGAATGGTATTCGGGGAATCTTCAAACGATTTTTTTTAGTGGCGATATGAATCCTGACATTAAGAAACAAATTTGTTCAGTTTTGGCGGGGTATGTCTGGGATCAGAACAACCCATTTGTCAAGAACCATAGTAGGCTTGTAAAAACAGTGGCTCATATTATTGAAATGAATAGTCACCTTGTCCAATCTAATGACGCGTTATAGCATAGTCGATAACAACAGGGTGCCTACCACAAGCAGGATGAGTGACAAGATCCCACCGATAATCAAAAAATGCCTAAACTTATACGCACCGGTACCATAGATTAAGGTGTTAGTTTGATAGCCCATAGGCGTAAAAAAGCTAAAATTAGCGGCAAACATCACAGCAAGAATAAACGGTTTTGGCGGCAAACTAAGTCCTGCGGCTACAGTAATGGCAATAGGTGTAATAATCACTGCGGTGGCATTGTTGCTTATAAAACCGCTCATAAACATGGTAATGGCAAAGAGAACCCCAAGAATGATAATGTTATTCTGGCCCATCAGCATTTTCAATAATTGCTCGGAGATCCAAATATCAGTGCCTGAATTGTTCATCGCGATACCTAATGGAATCATACCTGCCAAGAGGAAAATAATTTGCCAATTGACTTTTTTGTAGATTTTTGATAAATTAATGCAATCCGTAACGAGAAGTAGGGCAACTCCCGATAACGCACTTGTCAATATGGTCAATACGCCAGAAGCTGCCAACCCAACAACCATGAACAATGAGAGTAAGCTGATGGCCCTTTTGACAGGATTTATTTTATAATTTTCTTCGTGGTGTTGCATTACTATGGTATTATCCAATGAATACAAGTGATTGATTTCGTTTTGATTGGCTTTTAACAGCAGTTTGTCCCCAGCTTGTAGATTGGTGTTTTTAATGAATTTAGGCAGATCTAATTTTATAGCTCTTTTAAAATCCTTTCTATTCTGTACGCCCAACGGTATTGCCGTATTGTAAAGCATTTTTTTAATTTCCAAAAATGATTTATCGATAAATTCTGAACCTGGCAATACCAATAACTCTACGTAGCTATAGGTTTTATTTTTATCGTCGGCCTCATCCAAGTCGTCTGGAATGGCTAAATGATTTTCTTCCGTAAGTCTAAAATCATCTTTAGAGATGGATGCGTACGCTTTCACATCGCTCATAACAACGAGTTGATCATTCACTCGCAGAGTTGAGTTTGGTCCTGGAGAATTATTGACCACATCATCTCTTATCAATTTGAGAATGGTAATATCCGGATTTTGATAAAATTTGGTTTCAGAAAGAGGTTTACCAATTAATTTGGATTCAGGTAGCACATTCAATGAAAACATAAATGTATTATCTATAATAGTGTCGTTTAAATCATCCTTATTGGTTTTTGGAAGCCAACGACTGGCAAAGGTCATATAAGTGACACCAATAGCCAATAAAACCATACCGTAGAGTGAAAATTCAAAAAAGGAAAAAGGTTCTACGCCTAATTTCTTTGCTACAGAGTTTACAAGGAGGTTGGTAGATGTACCCATTAACGTACAACTCCCACCTAGAATGCCAGCAAATGATATAGGCATCAAAAGTTTTGGTGAAGAGAAATTATATTTCTCTGAAAGTTGGGCAATAATCTTTATAAAAATGACCACGACCGCCGTCGTGCTTATGAATGATGAAATGGTAGCCGATACAATCATAAAGGCCGGAACCATCAACATCAAAGGTAAAATTTTGAGTTTTTTTATAGACTGCGTTAAAAGATCAATAACACCATTATCCTCCAAGCCTATTGCCAAAATCATCAGCATGAGTATAGTGATTGTTGCAGGACTGGAAAACCCACTAATGGCTTCCTCCGGAGATGTCAGGCCCAATAAAATAAGGGACACAATAATCAGAAAGGCAATTTTATCAATTGGTAAAAATTCGGTAGCGAAGAGCAGAATGGTCACTCCGATAATGACAAAAACAAGAATAATCTCTATGCTCATTGAATTATATCTATAATAAAAAGGATCAACAATAGGTTTGTTACATCAAATATTTAGAAGCCATGGTTCAAGAGTCTAAATTAGGCCATTTCATACTTGATTTTCGCAACATTTTAAAATTAGTTTTAGTGTTTCAATAAATAGACTAATGCAACGTTGTAGTAAAGGAAGATAAAAAAAACCAACAATTGAGTTATTTCGTAGGCTATTTGTACAATTTTGCGCTGTGTTAAAACAGACGTATAGTTAGAGAAATATCTAGTGAGTATAAGCGTTTAATGTTATTAAATACATATATTTGAAATTTATATCACTATTATTTACAGACCCCTCAAATGTACTTTATCGGATATTTTTGCATTTCGTAGATATTTTTTTTGAATTTTAACGTTGTTGACTCGCT
>JBBSOJ010000136.1:0-8611 GCA_038259855.1 Flavobacteriales bacterium | reverse complement strand
TATCAACACATTGCGTTTGAAGCTATTAAACAATTTGTTTCGCCAGATATTCCAGAAAGCGTTTTAAAAACAATTATAGACGAAACGCTGTCTTTTGATTTCCCCATCGTAACCATCCATAAAGATATATCTACGTTGGAATTGTTTCATGGGCCAACCATGGCTTTTAAGGATGTTGGTGCTCGGTTTATGGCAAGATGTCTTGAGTATTTCAACCAAAGTAATACCGAAGAGATCTATGTGTTGGTCGCTACTTCCGGAGATACAGGTGGTGCTGTTGCCAACGGATTTCTTGGTGTGAAGGGTGTAAAAGTGGTGATCCTCTACCCTAGTGGTAAAGTGAGTGATATTCAAGAAAAACAACTAACGACCCTTAAGAAAAATATAACCGCGTTGGAAGTAGATGGCGTTTTTGATGATTGTCAGGATATGGTCAAGACCGCGTTTTTAGATACCGATCTTACCGCTAAAATTCAACTTACTTCCGCAAATTCAATCAATGTAGCGCGTTGGATACCTCAATTGCTTTATTTTTTCTTTGCCTATAAACAGTTGCACAATAGCCATAAGGACATCGTGTTTTCGATTCCCAGTGGTAATTTTGGTAATATTTGCGCAGGTATGATGGCACAGCAATTGGGTTTGCCTATCAAACATTTTATAGCATCCAACAATGAAAATAAAGTAGTAACAGAGTATCTAAAATCACAACTCTACCAACCAAAACCATCTGTGCAAACCATCAGCAATGCCATGGACGTAGGAAATCCTAGCAACTTTATACGCATTCAAGAGATCTATAAAAATGACTTTGATACGTTGAAGTCCAATCTATCATCCTATAGTTTTACTGATGACGATACTCGCGAAGCGCTCAAAGAACTTTACAACGACTATAATTACATCGCCGATCCTCACGGAGCCGTTGGGTATTTAGGTTGCAAAGCATACCAAAAAGAACATGCTGATGCACATTGTGTTTTTTTAGAAACAGCGCATCCAAGTAAATTCTTGGATATTGTGGAAGACGTTATTAGGGAAAATATAGACTTGCCGCCTCAAATTGCCGCTATAATGGATAAAAAAAAGAAATCCATCAAAGTGGCTTCCTATGAAGACTTAAAACAGTATCTATTAAGTCAAATTTAATTTATGACAGAAATTATTCGAGCAGGTGAAGCGGACGCGGAAGTACTGGTTCAAATTGGGACCAATTCATTTAAAGAATCCCATGGCGCAAGTGCACCAAAGGAAGACATTGATGATTATGTACATTCCAAATTCAATTTAGTGACTTTTAAAGCAGAGCTGACAGACACCAACAATCATTTTTATATAATTTATCACGATTCAATTCCGATAGGGTATTCAAAAATCATAATGAACTTTGCCCATCCTAGTATCGAACTTGATCATGTTGCCAAAATGGAACGACTGTATCTGCTTAAGGAATTTCATCATCTGAAACTTGGACTAGAGTTATTTAATTTTAATGTGAGTCTTTCCAAAACCCATGGTCAATCAGGATTACACCTTTTTGTGTATACGGAAAATGAGAAGGCCCTAGCGTTTTATAAAAAAGCTGGATTTAAAATAATAGGTCATTTCGATTTTAAAATTTCGGATCGCCATACCAATCCAAATCATCACATGTTATTGGTATATTAGATTTTATCGAATGCCATTAGCGATGCATTGGGATAAAAAAAAGAGTATGATTAAGTCATACTCTTTTTTTATTAAAGCTATTGATTTTTAATTTCAATTAATCTCCATCGACTTCTCATTCAATGCATCGGAGATTGGGGTGTCACCCTTCAATATTTCAAAAATTGCGTTATTTGCAATATCATCATTGAGCGATCTTACCAATGTTTCCGCAACATCCGCTCTGCTGATATCGCCTTGGTTCTCTAAATGTTTTTTCAGTATGATTTTGCCAGTACCTTTATCATTAGTTAGCGAGCCTGGTCGCACGATGGCATAATTCAATCCACTGGATTTTAAATGCTCATCGGCATTATGCTTTGCTTTTAGATACTCTTTCAAATCTTCCGCTTTTTCAGGATTATCGGCACCCATAGAACTCAACATTACGAATTTTTTAATATTTGCCATTTTCGATACATCAATTAAACGTTTTGCGCCTTCTTGATCTACTTCAACCACTTTTTTACCTCCGGAACCTGCTGCAAATACCACTTTATCAATATCCTTTACAACATGCGCGAGGTCTTTTTCCAAGTCTCCAATCACAAATTGAATATTGTCTTTTTTAAAATCATTGGACTGATCTTCACTACGAATCATCGCCACTGGATTAAAGTATTGTGACTCCTTCAATAAATTGACTATCTGCTTTCCTGTGGTGCCATGTGCACCTGCAACTAATATATTTTCCATACTCTAAAATACTTCTTTAAACACACTTACTAACAATTTTGAATCGCTTTAACTTGAATTTAGGTTTTCTCAATCCAAATTTGGAAGCGTAAAATCTGATAACGCGCTTTTTTCTTTCATCACCGCTTCAATTTCACTCGATTTTCTAGGTGCTTCCGCAGATAAATTAATTGGACCATTCGACGTTATTAAAATATCATCTTCAATTCTGACAGCAATTCCCCACCACTTTTTATCACAATCGCTATTATCCTGAATATAAATACCCGGCTCAACAGTGATTACCATATTTTCCTTAAAATCGCCTTGCATGCTGGTATCGTGAACATCCAAACCTATGTGATGCGATGTGCCATGAGGAAAGTAAATTCTTGCATCTTTCTCATTTTTGACAATCCCCAATTTTACCAACCCTTTATTGATCACTTGTCTAGCCGCCGCATCAGGTGCTCCAAAACTCGCACCAACAACGCTAGCTTTAATCCCAGCTTCTTGAGCTTCGTAGACCAAATCATAGATTTCTTTCTGTTCTTTGGTAAATTTTCCATTGGCAGGAATCGTTCGAGTAACATCCGCTGTATACCCATGGTATTCTGCACCCAAATCCATCAAGACCAAATCATCTCCCAAAGACGTTTTCGAATTCTCAATGTAGTGAAGCACACAGCCATTATGACCGGCACCGACAATGCTCGGATAACCTTCATACTCGCTTCCATATTTTTTATACACGTATTCATGAATGCCCTGGACTTCGCTTTCTGACATCCCTGGATGCATAGCCTTCATTACTTCCAATTGACCCATCGCAGAAATACGTACTGCCTTTTTCAGAAGCACCATCTCTTCTGCGGATTTAATTTCCCTTAAACCAGCCATAATTGTTGGCAATGTGCTAATATCAAGGTTCGTTTTTTGCTCTGCTTCTAAATTTAGGACGTGCTGTTTTAATTCCTTGCGCAAATTATCATCTTTAGCACTTATAAAATCAGTTATGACTTTATCTTCCTTAAGATCTGGATAATAGACCATGGCACGCTCAATATTTTGAACGACGTTTACAATAGTTTCTGGTTCGGATCCTTTGATCATGTCATAAATGCGATCTTTTATGGCGTTTGGCTGTGGCATCTTATCGTACTCTGACTGCTTTTTAAAGTCATTTATTAAACTGTACAAATCCGCTTCATCTCGTTTTGAGTCCCGATAATCATTTTCGAAATTATTGAACAGGACTTTATCAAATTGAGCGTATTCGATACCTGAATTTTTAAAGTCTCTTCCATTTAACGCCATTTTAAAACCTAATGTCTTTTGGGCGCCTTCGATACCTAAACGCATACCGGTCCACTGTTCCCGTTGCGCATTTTTTTCTTGTACATATAAAATTTCATCATACGCTTGTCCGCCATCTTTAGATTGATTATCTGAAAAAATAACCAACACCGCATTTGGTTCTTTGTAGCCTGTCAAATAATAAAAATTTGGATCTTGATGATATACATAATCGACATCATTGGCACGGTTTCTCTCGGGATTTGCAAAAAAAACAGCGACGCTATTCGCGGGCATTTTAGTTCGAAATGCCTCTCGACGCTCTCTATGGAATTCGGCGCTCAAATAATCTTGAGGATTCCCATTTTGAGAAAAACTTACTGCAATAGAAAAAGCAGCGCAGAAAAGTGAAAGTATCATCTTCATGGTGTGTGATTTAAGTTGATTGAAAAATAATATCATAATCGTCGCCATCGCAGCGAAAAGCATAAAATTAACAAATTTTTAATCAAGCCGTCGGGAAAGTAAACCAGATAATTTTTGATACTTTTGTTTCATTAATCACGATATTGAATTTACAATCAATTTATACTGTTTTTATCTGTTAAGATAAACAGCTAAACCACTAAAAATTTCAGGTTAAACTATGAAAAATACAGCCTTAACATCAACTCACGAAGCTTTAGGAGCAAAAATGGTTCCTTTTGCAGGTTTTAACATGCCCGTCCAATACGAAGGTGTCAGTGCAGAGCATGAAACAGTTCGAAAAGCCGTCGGTGTTTTTGATGTATCACATATGGGAGAGTTTTTAATTGAAGGACCAAATGCGCTGGATTTAATACAGAAAGTGAGCACCAATGATGCGTCTAAACTGGTGGTAGGAAAAGCGCAATATAGCTGTTTACCAAATGATGATGGTGGTATTGTTGATGATCTGATCATTTATAAAATCAAAGAAGATTCTTACTTATTGGTGGTCAATGCCAGTAATATTGAAAAAGATTGGACTTGGATAGCTTCCAAAAACGATGTTGGCGCTACCATGAAGGACTTGAGTGACGACTATTCATTATTGGCAATCCAGGGACCAAAAGCAGTTGAAGCTATGCAGTCGCTAACGAGCCATGATTTATCAGCGATCCCTTTCTATAATTTTGTTATCGGTGATTTTGCGGGTATCGAACATGTAATTATCTCTGCAACCGGCTATACTGGCAGTGGTGGTTTTGAGATCTATTGTAAAAATTCTGAAGTAAAACAAATTTGGGATCGTGTTTTTGACGCCGGAAAAGACTTTGGTATCAAGCCGATAGGACTTGCCGCACGTGATACCTTACGATTGGAGATGGGGTATTGTCTTTACGGAAATGATATCGATGATACAACCTCTCCGATCGAAGCAGGATTGGGATGGGTTACAAAATTTACAAAGCATTTCACTAATTCAGAAAATCTTTCAGAGCAGAAAAAAAATGTTTTAAACAGAAAACTTGTCGCTTTTGAATTGGATGATAAAGGCATTCCAAGAAGCGGATATGATATTGTTGATGACAGTGGTGCGCTCATTGGAAAAGTGACGTCTGGTACCATGTCACCTTCCATAAAAAAAGGGATTGGGCTTGGTTATATCGCTCCTAAATACAGCGATTTCGGCTCCAAAATCAATATACAGATACGAAAAAATGCAGTTCCCGCTACGGTGGTAAAATTGCCATTTTATAAAGCCTAATGAATGATAGATTTTCAGAAGATTCTTGATAACATCCATACGAATTTAAAAAACGAGATTACTAGAGGCCTTGTAGCGGCATATATACCAGAACTGTCGAATGTAGATCCTAAAAATTTTGGAATCTATCTAAAACACATTGATGGCCGATCGTTTTCCTCTGGAGATTGGAATCAGGGATTTTCCATTCAAAGTATGTCTAAAGTATTGACGTTGGCAATGGCACTACCCATGTGTTCAGAAAATATTTGGAAGCGAGTGGATGTTGAACCTTCGGGCAATCCATTCAATCATCTTTCGTTATTGGAACATGAAAGTGGCATTCCGAGAAACCCGCTGATCAATGCAGGTGCGCTAGTTATAGCAGATGTATTGGTGTCCAAATTAAAAGATCCAAAAGCAGAATTTTTAAATTATGTTAGAGGATTGGCCAATGATCAATCCATAAACTACAATCTGAAAGTTGCTGAATCGGAGCGCTTAACAGGGTATACAAATTATGCTGCCGCAAATCTTTTAAAATCATTTGATAATCTAGAAAATAACGTGGAAGACGTTTTGGATTTTTATTTTCATCAATGTGCTATTGAGATGAATTGCGAACAAGTATCCACTGCCTTTTTTATGTTTGCCAATCACGGTGTTTGTACGCAAGGCACCCATCACTTATCTCGAAGTAGAGCCAAACGAATCAATGCCATTATGCTTACTTGCGGCTTTTATGATGAAGCAGGCGAGTTTGCATTTGAAGTTGGGTTGCCCGGTAAAAGTGGTGTCGGCGGCGGAATTGTTGCCTTGTTACCAAATCATTTCACGATTACGGTGTGGTCCCCTGGATTAAACCCTAAAGGAAATTCTCTTTTGGGAATGAAGGCCTTAGAACAATTTACCACAGATACTCAATTCTCTGTGTTCTAAAATTTTACCTACTTAAATTTAGATATGTTAACTCCCGAAAACAAACATAGAATTCTCATATTAGGTGCTAGCGGTTTCCTTGGAAATTCACTCTACAAAGAGCTCTGCTCCTATTTTAAAACCTTTGGTACGTATTGTAGGGCTAATAAAACACTCGAAAAAAACAAACACTTTTTTCAATATAATGTGGAAGAAGATGACGTTTTCGAGATATTGGAGGCCGTAAAACCTTCGATCATCATTTCTGCCATGCGGGGTGATTTTCATGCACAGACCATCGCGCATCATCATATTGCCGAATATTTAGTAGCGAATGATTGTAAAATTATTTTTTTATCATCAGCTAATGTGTTTGATGCTTACAGTAAATATCCAAGCTATGAAGATGATAAAACATTGAGCGAAAGTATTTATGGCCATTTCAAGATAAAAATTGAAAATATGTTGTTGCGATTGCCAAAACGCCAAGTTAATATCATCCGATTGCCAATGGTCTTTGGAGCACAGTCACCAAGGGTGAAAGAGATCAAAAATCATATTTACGATAAGACCGCAGTTGAGATTTTCCCGAATTTAATTATGAATGTCACCACTGATTTTAAGGTAACACAACAAATTCATTATATGATCAATCGAAATAAAATGGGTGTATTTCATCTAGGAAGCAGTGATTTGGTGCATCATGATGAATTTATTCAGGAACTGGTTGATAAATTGACTGACAAAACGGTGCATTATAAACATGTATATACCACGAATGAAGATCGGTATTTGGCGGTCATGCCGCGAATGGATAAATTGCCAAAACATTTACAGATTACAAGCAATGAAGTGCTCGAAGAGCTGGAAGTTTGATTTTGTTTTGAGAATCATTTCGAAATATAACAATTTATAATTTTATAACTTTAATCAATAAAAGAACAAACCATGGAAAAACTAGATAAAGATACCATCGAAGCCAAATTACTAGGGTTCCCAGATTGGGACTATTATGATGATGCGTTGCATACAGAATTTGAATTTGATAATTTCAAGGATTGCTTCAGTGCTATGAGTCGAATCGCCTTTGAGTGTGAAGCACAAAATCATCATCCAGATTGGACCAACGTTTATAACGTTCTCACGATTACCTTAACGACTCACGATGCCAATGGCGTTACCGAAAAAGATTTTAAATTGGCAGAAGCCATTGAAGCGATCGTAGAGGTTCAGGAATAATTTGCAAATTAGAAAACCTTTTTTCTAAATTTGCGCGATGATTGTGAGCTGAAATTTCAATATGAAGAGTAAGAATCGTTAAAAAATCAACCATAAACTACAAAGAATAAACCATGGGAAGAGCTTTTGAATTTAGAAAGGCACGAAAAATGAAGCGTTGGTCAGCGATGAGCAAGGCCTTTACACGTATAGGAAAAGACATCGTTATGGCGGTGAAGGAAGGTGGTCCCGATCCGGATGCCAATTCGCGCTTGAGAGCCGTAATCCAAAATGCAAAGGCCATTAATATGCCCAAAGACAATGTGGAACGTGCAATCAAACGGGCGTCTGACAAAAGTTTAGGAGACTTTAAGGAAGTGCTTTTTGAGGGATACGCACCTCACGGTATTGCCATTTTAGTTGAGACCGCGACTGATAATAACACACGTACTGTTGCCAATATCCGTAGCTATTTCAATAAATGTGATGGAAGTTTGGGAACTTCAGGATCTGTGGTATTTATGTTTGACCATACCTGTAATTTCCGGATTCCTGCCGAAGGAATTGATGTTGAAGAACTGGAATTAGAACTCATCGATTTTGGCGTTGAAGAAGTATTCGCCGACGACGATGGCATCTTAATATATGCGCCTTTTGAGCGTTTCGGAGCTATCCAAAGTGAATTGGAAGCGCGTAATCTTGAAATCCTTTCCTCTGGTTTTGAGCGGATTCCACAAGTTACGAAAGCATTAACACCAGAACAAGCTGCGGATGTTGAAAAATTGCTCGAAAAAATTGAAGAGGATGATGATGTTCAAAATGCTTATCATACAATGGAAGAAAGTTCAGAAGACTAGGTGTTTATTTATTTAAGGTATTTTAAAAAGAGAGAACTTGTAGAGTTCTCTCTTTTTTTTGATCATCAACGCACTTTATTCTTGATTAATATGTAAATGATCAACAAAAAATGATCACTAGTGGGTTAATACCTTATAACTATTAAAACTATTTTAGTGTATTTAACTGTGTCACTTGAGCAGAATCACGAATTTTCTTTCATTTAATTCTTAATTAATTGAGAATATAACC
>JBBSOJ010000135.1:0-8634 GCA_038259855.1 Flavobacteriales bacterium | reverse complement strand
GGCGACCTTGTCGGTAAGATCCACATCGATCCCGTCCAAAAGATTTTGCTTCTCTATTTCAGTTAATGAATAGCTAACGATGAACGTACTATAGGTGTTCTCACTATTTAATGAGAGTAAAAGG
This sequence comes from Flavobacteriales bacterium, assembly GCA_038259855.1. Lineage (GTDB taxonomy): Bacteria > Bacteroidota > Bacteroidia > Flavobacteriales > Flavobacteriaceae > JBPOFM01. The sequence continues at coordinate 8,510 of JBBSOJ010000135.1, read as the reverse complement.
TTTTCAATGGTTTTTAACCCATTGGTTCTTACAACAGCAAACGTATAAGAATGATAACTTCCGTCAGGACTCTCAAGATAAATGGCGTCATCGGTGTCTATAAAGAACTCATTATCATCTGAAAAGACGAGCTTATTAGCACCTAGACCCTCATCTGGCATTAGATCGGACAGTTTGCTGTTAAGTAATGTATTTTGACCCATCTCTTTTTGAGAGACTTTAGATGTAATGTAGACGGTTGTTTTGAGATCAGGATCTTCGGACAATAGACTGTCCGATTGACTTTCATTGTCACAACTCAATATAAACGACATGAGGATTGTGAAAAAAAATGTTGCCTTTAATTTTTGCTTCATAAGAATTTAGTTTAAATTATTTATGAAGCAAGATTAATCAGGAATTAGGCCTTGATAGTCCTATATAGTTAGAAAGTTAAGAATTTCGGACATGTTTTTTATAGTCAATTGGCGTTTTACCAGTAAATTTTTTAAAAGCTGAATAAAAACTTGATTTTGAATTAAAGCCAGACTCAAGACCAATTGCGGCAATGGTATAATTATCAAAACTATCGTCTTTAAGAATTTTTTCAGCTTCTATGATTCTCAATTTATTGATATAATCATTAAAATTGAGTTTTGAGTTTTTACTTATCAATTGTGAAACATATCCTTCACTTACTTTCAATTCATTTGAAATGTAAGCAATGCTCAAGTTGGGGTTGAGATATGTTTTTTTATCAATAATTAAAATTTCGATTTTATCAAAAGTGTCAGAGCTGCCAATTGATGCATCAACATTATCGTTTATGGCTTCCACCCTTTTTTGTCTAATTTTAATTCGTTCTTGCAACAGTTGGGATTTAGTCAAACCCACATGACCAATCCAATATACTAAAAATGAAATCCCTATCCACATCGGATAAAAAATGTAAGATTGATTCAGATTATAAATCACTACACTAGTAATAGCAATCAACCAGCAAAAACAAATTATCAAACCAGTATAAATAAGGTTCTTCAACCAGTTTGTTTCAGACTTTACCCATTTGACTTCATAATTAATGCTTCTTTCATGAGTTTTAATAATCCTGAAAGCCAAATACATAATTGCAACATTAAAAACCACCGATAGAAACTCAAGATATACAAAGATGCCACGTTTAAAGTGAGATGGAATCTCGTAACTACTATCCCATAATAAGTTATATATAATTAGAGCAATATGAATCACTAAAATAAAGCAAAAGGGAAACAATAAAAATGTTTTAAACTTTTTACTTATTTTCTCTCTTCCAATGAACTTACGAACATATAAATAAAACATTGGCAAAACCAACCAGTGCCATGGAATATAAATATATTTAATAATTTGATATTTATGTATCAATCCAGTATCCAATAGCCAGTATTGAAAATTACTTAATGACAAACACAGCACAATAAATGCTAAATATTTAGTATTATTTGTGATATACTTTTTCTGACTGGTTACAATAAGACCAAAAACAAGACCATAAATTACTCCAGATATAATTATAATATTAAAAATATTGTAATTCAATTCCATTATTAATATTTAGTGATTTCCGACAGCTTTCTTATTAAACACAATCAACATCCCAATACCCGTACTGATCGCCATATCAGCCACGTTAAAGACCGGTTCAAAAAAGGTGAAATAATCACCGCCTATCACAGGGATCCACGTTGGTAAAAACCCACTCCACATGGGAAAATGTAGCATATCGACTACCTTTCCATAAAAAAAAGCGTCATAACCTCCACTTGCTGGTAATAATGTCGCAACCTGACCGTAACTGTCATTGAATAAGACGCCATAAAAAACAGAGTCAATGATGTTACCCAAAGCCCCCGCAAATATTAGTGATATAGCAACTATGAGAACTTTAGAACTTTGCTTTCTAATGACCGTCACCAACCAATAACCGATAAACGTAACGGCAATAATTCTGAAAAGCGTCAAGATTAATTTCCCGGTTCTATCGGATATAAACGAAATGAAATCGCTCATTTTGGTGCCCCAAGCCATGCCTTCGTTTTCTACAAAAACAATTTGAAACCAATTAAAAACAACCGTTTTGTCATTTAGTGCAAAATGGGTCTTGATGTAAATTTTACTGATCTGATCTATCAGTAAAATAATGATGATTAAAATACCGGCTTTTTTGAGAGACATTTGTTCGGTTGTATTGGTATGAGCACTATCGTCTTATACGAATCTTACTTTTTTAATAATTTAAGGAAAACACTAAAGAAAAACGTCTTGAAGTTCCAATTATACTGGACGCAAGACGTTTTTATGTAACTTAATAATCTCGTTTATTTGACGATTCCAACGTATTGGAACCACATTTCACAATCCTATTATTGCATGTTTTTTGCTTCAATGCTCAAGGTTGCATGAGGCACCAAACGCAAACGCTCTTTACCAATAAGTTTTTGGGTCACTCTGCAGATACCATATGTTTTATTCTCTATACGAATCAGCGCATTCTTCAAATCTCTGATGAACTTCTCTTGACGAATCGCCAATTGTGAATTCGCCTCTTTGCTCATAGTTTCACTTCCCTCTTCAAATGCCTTGAATGTAGGCGATGTATCGTCGGTGCCATTATTACCATCATTCATATAAGCGCTTTTTATCAAGTCCAAGTCATGAACTGCTTTGACAATTTTATCTTGAATAAGTGCTTTAAACTCCGCTAGATCTTTATCGGAATATCTATTGTTGTTTTCCGTAGTCATAATTTTAAATTTTTTGAATGAATAGTTTGGTATTTACATCATCAAAGGCAATTTCTATACCATCTTTTAGTGTGTCTAAAATTTCCAATTCATCAGTTAATGTTTCTGATTTAATATAGTCTAAATTCGTGTTGATAGCATTCTGGATTTGTACATCTTTTTGAAAATGGACAATAATTCTATCGGTTAACTCAAAGCCGGAATCTTTTCTCAAATTTTGAATTCGGTTGACCAACTCCCTTGCGATCCCTTCATGTTGTAAATCTTCCGTTAAAGTAACATCCAAAGCCACAGTCAGGCCGCCAGAACTTGCAACCAACCAGCCTTCAATATCCTGTGATGTGATCTCAACATCGGAGAGTTCCAAAGTAATACTTTTTCCATTCACTTCAACGTCCAAGACTCCGTTTTGCTCTATTTTTTTAATGTCTTCAGCCATAAAGGTATTGACCAACTGTGCAATGGCTTTCATGTCCTGTCCGAACCTAGGTCCAAGAACTTTAAAGTTGGGTTTGATCTGCTTAATGAGGATATCGGAAGTATCTTCTAAAATCTCAATACTCTTTACATTGACCTCATGTTTTATCAAATCTGCCACAGCTAAAATCTCTTCTTTCTGTAATTCGCTTTCCATAGGAATCATGATGCGCTGTAATGGTTGCCGCACCTTTATCTTCTCCTTTGCTCTCAAGGATAACACTAAAGATGAAATGGTTTGGGCTGCTTCCATTTTACGCTCCAAAGAAGTGTCAATCGCCGAAACATCAACTTTTGGAAATTCAGATAAATGTACACTCTCAAACGTTTCTTTTTGAGTTACAGAATTTAAATCCAAGTACAATTTATCCATGAAAAATGGCGCAATCGGAGCTCCAAGTTTTGCGATGGTAATCATACATTGATACAAGGTTTGATAGGCAGAAATCTTGTCTTGTTGATAATCACCTTTCCAAAAACGCCTTCTGCTCAAGCGTACGTACCAATTACTCAAATAGTCCTGGGTAAAATCTGATATGGCGCGAGCAGCTTTTGTCGGTTCATAATCGGCATAATAAGCATCTACTTTTTGTATCAACGTATTTAATTCCGAAAGGATCCAACGGTCAATTTCAGGACGATTCTTTAATGGAACGTCTGGTTCTGAATAGTTGAAACTATCTAAATTTGTGTACAGCGTAAAAAACGAATACGTGTTGTAAAGTGTTCCGAAGAATTTACGCTTCACTTCTTCAATGCCTTCAATATCGAACTTTAAATTATCCCATGGGTTGGCATTGGCAATCATGTACCAGCGTGTGGCATCTGCACCGTAGGTTGAAAGTGTTGTAAATGGATCGACGGCATTGCCCAAACGTTTGGACATTTTCTGTCCGTTTTTGTCCAAAACCAATCCGTTTGACACCACATTTTTGTAAGCAACCGAATCGAAAACCATCGTTGCGATGGCATGCAATGTATAAAACCAGCCCCGTGTCTGATCCACGCCTTCTGCAATGAAATCTGCCGGATATGCTTTATGTTCGTCAATTAATTCCTTGTTTTCAAATGGATAATGCCATTGCGCATAAGGCATACTGCCCGAATCGAACCAGACGTCAATCAAATCTGTCTCACGAGTCATGGGTTTTCCAGAAGCCGACACCAAGATAATGTCGTCAACGATATTTTTATGCAAATCGATCTTGGCATAATTCTCGTCGGAAGGGTTACCGATTTCAAAATCTTCAAATATATCTTTAGCCAAAACGCCTGCTCCCACAGCCTTCTTCATTTCAGCTTTCAATTCTTCAACAGAGCCAATACAAATTTCTTCTTTTCCATCTTCAGTTCGCCAAATAGGCAACGGAATTCCCCAATAACGCGATCGCGATAAATTCCAATCGTTAGCATTGGCGAGCCAATTACCGAAACGACCTGTTCCTGTAGATGCTGGTTTCCAATTGATGGTGTTGTTCAATGCCACCATGCGCTCTTTGACTTCCGTGACTTTGATGAACCAAGAATCCAATGGATAGTAAAGGATCGGTTTGTCGGTCCTCCAACAATTTGGGTAGCTGTGTTTGTATTTTTCGACCTTAAAGGCCTTATTATCTATTTTTAATTGAATGGCCAAATCGACATCCACAGAGACATCTGGTGCCTCTTCGGGAGTATAATATTCAATTTTGACGTATTTGCCAGCGTGTTCTCCCATTTCTGGTCGAAACTTCCCTTGTAGGTTAACAAGCGGCACCAAATTGCCATGGTCATCTTTCACCAACAATGCTGGTATTTCGGGCACGGCCAGTTTGGCCACAATAGCATCATCCGCACCAAAGGTCGGTGCTGTGTGGACGATTCCTGTGCCGTCTTCCGTGGTCACGAAATCTCCCGCAATAATTCTGAAGGCGTTTTCTGCATGCTCATACGGCAAGGCGTATTGCAGTAATTGCTCATATCTGATGCCGACTAAATCCACACCTTTAAATTCCTTGACTACATAAAATGGAATTTTCTTGCCTCCAGACTCATAATCCAACAATTCAGGTTTTGACTCTACGTGGTAGAATTTTCCGGCAAATTGTTCATTGACCAAACTTTTCGCCAACACAACATTGATCGGTTCAAAAGTATATTGATTATAGGTTTCAACTAAAACATAGTCAATTTTTGGCCCCACCGTTAGAGCGGTATTACTGGGTAAGGTCCAAGGTGTCGTCGTCCAGGCTAAAAAATAAACCGTGCCCTCATTTTGCAAAAATTCTGGCAATGAACTTTCAATGGCTTTAAACTGTGCCACAACAGTAGTATCGGTGACATCTTGATATGTGCCGGGTTGGTTCAGCTCATGCGAACTTAAGCCTGTCCCTGCTTTAGGCGAATACGGTTGTATTGTATACCCTTTGTATATAAGGTCTTTATCGTAAATCTGTTTTAAAAGCCACCAGACACTTTCCATGTATTTTGGCTCATAGGTCACATAAGGATGGTCCATATCCACCCAATACCCCATTTTCTCGGTCAGATCATTCCATACATCGGTATAGCGCATGACCGCCTTTTTACAAGCGTCATTGTAGTCTTCAACCGAAATGGTTTTACCAATATCTTCTTTTGTAATGCCAAGCTCTTTCTCCACTCCAAGTTCAATCGGCAATCCATGAGTATCCCAGCCTGCTTTGCGCTTTACTTGAAAGCCTTTCATGGTTTTGTAGCGAGGAAAAATATCTTTGATGGCACGTGCCAACACGTGGTGTACTCCTGGAAGTCCGTTCGCAGAAGGCGGCCCTTCAAAAAACACATAGGGTTTTTTGCCTTCTCGGCTGGTGACGCTTTTATCAAAAATGTTCCTTTCTTTCCAATAATTGCCGATTTCATCAGCAACTTTTGGTAAGTCAAGACCTTTATATTCAGGGAATTTAGTGCTCATTATATCCTTAATTCTTATCGAATTGCGAAATTAAGGATTTTTAGATAAACAGCCCTTTAAAATTGATCTAAAAACGGCTTCATTTTGGCTTCATTTAAAATTCTGAAATCACACATCAAAATGTTTTAAGCGTTCACATATAAAATTAGTTTTAAACGTCAAAGATGTTAACTCACAACACTGAAGAAGGACTATAACAATTATAGAATCGCAAAGGCTGATCACTATACGAGAGCCTTATTCTATGATGGTGAATTTCAAGCTGATGAAACCATTCTGAACTAAAGGTTTTCGTCAGTGATTTTTTTTGAACATCTTATAAAAGCGATTGGCCTTTTCAATCAATTCCGATTGTGTTTCATTGGAAATATTGTCATTTAAAATCACCTTATCGTTTTTTAGAAAAAGTCTTTGAACTGTATTTCCAGATTCTGATTTTAAGAACACCAAGTCTCCATCTTTAAAATAATAGGTTTCCGTAATATTTTGAGCTGTTTTCTCAATATTGACAATTTTAAAGAGTTCATTGAATTTCTCATCATAGTGAACAGTATACTTGAAAGTTCCAATATCCTTGAAGCCTTCAGCGTCCGTCAATGCACCTTCCGTTGTTTCTACTTTTAAGTTTTGTTTGCGATCTATGCTAGAAATATAATTGGTAATATTTTGAACATATGCATCTTTAGTAACGGCTGTTTTTTTTGATCCGCAAGAATACATAGCCAAAACAATGAGAAAAGTAACAATCGATTTTAATTTCATTTTATTTATCATTCAATAACTTTTTTAAAGTTTCTGGATTCATGCGATTGTTGAAAAAAGTGACTAAATATATTTTATCCGACTCTACTTTAAAATATAACGAGACATTCCTATGAATTATCGCTTTTCTAATGCCTAACTTTTCATTGGAAAATTGGAATTCAACCTTTGAAAATTCAATTTTGGACACGACATTTTTCATTAATTTGTGAAAATCCATCAGTTCTTTCGCTGTCCATCGCTCATTCAGATTTTCAAGAATTTCCATATAGGTTATTCTAGCGAGTTTCGTCCAAATGACCTCCACAGATTAAAGATTGTACATTTTACTAATCTCATTCAATATTTGATCATGAGAAAATGTATTTCCCTCATCTATATCTTTCAGACCGGCTTCAACAAAGAGTTTTTCAATATCTGACACCCCTTTTGACCATTCTCCTTCAGTGTTCTCTTTCAGATCCTTAATTTTAGAAATTACAACTTCATCTTTCAAACCAATCAACCATTCTAAAAGCTTGTATTTTTCTAATTGTATATCCATATTTGGCTTTTTTAACTAAATTTAAAGATAATGATATATTCATTTATCAAACTACAAAATTTACCAAATCCTCCATCTTGGAAATCAACTGAATTTTGATTGCTGGGTTTTTCAAGGCAATCTTGTTATATTTTGACACAAAAATAGTAGAAAATCCTAACTTTTCGGCTTCTAAAATACGTTGTTCAACGCGCTGTACAGGACGTATTTCGCCCGAAAGACCTACTTCGGCTGCAAAACAATAGTCTTTCGGGATGGCGACATCTTCATTAGAAGACAAAATGGCGGCCACCACGGCCAAATCGATGGATGGATCGTCAACCGTAATACCGCCAGTTATATTTAAGAAAACGTCTTTTGCACCCAATCTAAAACCTGCTCGTTTTTCTAACACGGCCAGCAACATATTTAAACGTTTGGCATTAAAGCCAGTCGCACTTCGCTGTGGCGTACCATAAACCGCCGTGCTTACCAATGCCTGCACCTCAATTAAAAGGGGTCGAACACCTTCAAGCGTGGCTGCAACTGCATTGCCACTCAATTCTTCATCTTTTTTGGAAATCAGGATTTCAGAAGGGTTGGAAACCTCACGTAAACCGGTGCCTTGCATTTCATAAATACCCAGCTCATGTGTAGAACCAAATCGGTTTTTATTAGCTCTCAAAATCCTAAAAATATGATTACGATCTCCTTCAAACTGAAGTACCGTATCCACCATATGTTCTAAAATTTTAGGTCCAGCGATGTTTCCGTCTTTGGTAATATGACCAATCAAAATTACAGGGGTTGCGGTTTCTTTCGCAAACTTAATCAGTTCCGTGGTACACTCCTTAATTTGGGAAATACTCCCTGAAGAGGATTCAATATAATCACTATGCAACGTTTGTATGGAATCGATAACGACAATATCGGGTTCCAAAGCCTCTATTTGCTTAAAAATATTTTGGGTTTTGGTCTCGGTAAGAATATAGCAATTATCGCTATTGGGATGAATGCGCTCTGCACGCATCTTTATTTGTTTTTGACTTTC